>CAZUYZ010000261.1:0-4053 GCA_964624365.1 uncultured Puniceicoccaceae bacterium | reverse complement strand
ATGCGGACATCGGTGTGCCGGCCACATTCAGCCTTAGCCTGAATGACGAAGCACCGGTGGCTTTAACTTTGCCGATTCTGGGCGATAACGGGACCTTTAACAATGTAACTATTGCCGATCTGGTCGATGATATCAATGGGGCCATCAATGCAACTGATTCACCTTTGCGCGGTCTGGTCAAAGCGGAATTTGAGAATGCTCGGCTGGTGTTTAAAACGACTGCCCAGGGAGCGGGCCAGTCTTTGGCAATTTTCTTTGATGCCGGTGGTAGTTCGGCCAAACTCGGGTTCACGGCTGGCGCCAGCGCACCGCCGCAACTGCTGCCGCAGAGCGCTGAGGGCGATAATGGTATTTTCGAGCAACGCTATGTCTTCTACCAGACGATTGGTGTCGAGCGGACGGTTGTCGATCTGCGTTCCGGAGATGACGAGTTTCATGGCGATCCGGAATATACTTTCAAGGGTCTTGCAAGTGAGTGGGGGATTGATCCTGGTGATTTCGAGCAACGGGCGTTGATTGGGCAACTGCACATTTATGGTGGCAACGGTAATGATCGTCTTTGGGGTGGCGCTTTGGACGATGTCATCGAAGGCGGCTCGGGCGCCGACTTTATCGTTGGTGGGCTTGGCAACGATCGTATTGTCGGTGGTGACGGTGACGACATTCTCGCTGGTGATGGCAGCTTCCCTGAGCCGGGTGATCTGAGTACGACGCTGCCGGATCCCTTCGAGTATGCGATGCGCGACGGCGTTGTTGGGCGCAATGATAACTTTACATACGCCGGAAGTCTGGGGCAAATTACTGCTGGCCAGATCATCGACGGGTTGACTTTCAGCCTGGATGACGCTGGCGACTGGTACGTGATTGAAGCCCCGGTTGCCGACGAGCGTTTCGGTACTGCTGGCACGGCATTCCTTGAGTCCGGTATGATTACAGTCGAGTTTGAAGAAGAAAATTCAACCTTTGACCCGACAAAACACCTGTTCCTGTTTGCTGCTGAGGACACCGATTCCGGTGAGGCGCTGTCTATCCAACCCGTGGAGTTGTTTGAAGGTGTTCCTGAATACTACCTGTTGCACGTCGTCAATCCGGACAGATTTGTAGTTAGCGGCGTCCATGCTGCTCCGGGCAATGGCAGGCTGACTCTGGACGGCAATGTGGCTGACGGCACATTTGACAATGGCATTTCTGCCTGGACCAACCTATCGAGCGGATTCGGGTCGATTGCTTACGATGGGGTTGATAAGGAAATGGAACTAAATAATATATTGGCTATTGCAGAGCAGCAAATTATTACGACCAAGCCGGCGGCAGAACATGTCGTGGCATTTAACACAGATGGTACCGTCTTTGTCCAAATCGGTTCGACTAGCGGTGGATCGGATATCTTCTCGAATACTATGTTCGGGGCCGGCTCCCACAAGGTAAGTTTCACGCCGAACACCAGTCAGTATTATCTGCAATTTATGAATCAAAACTTTGGCACTGTTTCGATCGACGATGTTCGTGGTGGTCGGGAGGCAGTCTTTGACATCAGCGTTGACGGTGATGCGCCGGCGACCGTGACGGTTCCGTCTGACAGCTTTAATACCAAACTTGATGATCTGATCGACGATGTAAATGTTGCCTTGGCTTCAGCTGGAGTGGATGGAGCGGTTACGGCAAGCAAGGATGCACGTGGTCGCATTATCCTGACTCGTGAAGGAGGCGGCAGCTTCAGTAGCAGTTCGTCGATCGTTATCACCAATACCAATCAGCTGGCTGTCGAAGCGCTCGGTCTGAATGACGGTCAGAGTACTAGTAGCCTGGTGGATGCACTGGGTAGCTATACGTTGACGTTCTCGGAAAACGTTGGCAAGACCATCGATGTATCAACTGCATCCACCAATTTCAGTGTCGACTCAGCCAATCTGGCGGATCAGCCGGTGGTTATCCAATTGGGTGACTTGAACGGTGACGGTTTTGCCGATTTTATTGCAGCGGTGGAAGAAGATCTCAGCGATGAAAGCAATGTGTGGAGTGAGGCTCGCATTCATTTTGGAAATGACAGCAGTAGCAATGTTCAACTCGACAACAGCGCCGTTACACTGCGTTTGCCGGCCACTATACTTTCTGCGTTTTTCAATACTAGTTTGCCAAAAGCGAATTTTGCCGTAGGAGATTTCGATGGTGATAACATCGATGATCTGGCGGTTGCCATCTTTGATCCGGATGATTTGAGTTACGCTAGTACGGGTGTTTATCTGTTGTTCGGTAAGACGGACATATGGCCGGAACTGGTTAATATTACAGCCGACTATGATGTTGCCATCGTTGGTGCACAGGGCGATCTGACCATTGATAATGCCGGTGACATTAACAATGACGGTATTGACGACCTGCTCATTGGTGACGATGGCAGTAACAAAGCATCTATTTTCTTGGGTCGCTCCAATTGGTCGCTGACACCATTGCTCGAAGCCGACTTTAGCAACGGCGATTTTACCGAGCCGGACCTCGACGGATTTTCAATTCATAATGAGGTGCCGTTTAGTGGGTCTGACGATCAGAAGTTTTTTAATCAGGAGTTTGATCAGCAGCCGGGGCTGTGGCATTTGTCTACGGGACGATCGGGTGACTCCGGACATTCCGGCGCCGATAGCATTTACTACGGTCAAAACGAGACAGTTGACGGTGGCGGCGACTTCAATATAGGAAGGTCTGCTGGATTTATTCAATCGCCGGTTATCGACCTGACTGCGACCAGTGGCGCCGAGCTTTCATTCAATTATTTCCTGGAAACAGAAGGTAATCCGTATGAATTCGATCAGGCCCAGGTTCTGGTTGGCACTGAGATTGCTACGGGTTCGGCATCCGGAGCGGACCCCGACGGTGAGACGCTAGTCGATGCCGGAGCTGATTTCTTTGCTGTCGAAGTATTTCCGGGCGACGAATTGATCAATTTGACTGATGGCAGCACGGCCCGGGTAGTTAAGGTAGGCGAGACGAAAATTGCCCATACTCCACTTGAAGGTGGTACGAATAATGATTGGGAGATTACCGATAATTACGCTATCATTAAGTATGGATCGACAATTTTGTCCAATCAGAATCAACTTGAGGATTCGTCCGATGCATGGCTGAGCGCCAATTTCAACCTTTCCGATTTTGTCGGGCAGGAAATTCGGCTACGGTTTACCTTTGATACAGGAGATGCCGTTGGAAATGAATTCGAAGGTTGGTATGTTGACGACATTGCTATCCGGCCGTTCTACACACTCGATAATCCGGATGTGGCATTAACCCTCACCACGGGTCCGGACAGCGTTGGTGGAATTGGTGACCTGACTGGCGATGGTATTGATGACTATGCGGTTTTCAAAGACGACGGCAGTAGCGATCGCGTATATGTGATGGCGGGTATTGATGGCGGGACGCCCGTCAGCGGCAACATAGCTGGTCTTGCTCTGGCAATTCTCGAGTTTGATGGTGGGGACAATGAGTATGAGATTCGCCGTGCCGGTAATATCGACGGCGATCAGAACGCAGGAAACTCCCTTGACGATTTCTTCATCAGTAGCACGGTCGTGGGCTATGGTAGCACAGCCCGTAGCTATGTCGTATTTGGTGGCTCTTTCGATGGACTGCTCGACTTGCAGAACATTACGACGCTGGTAGCTCTCGAGGCGTTGGGTACACCACGCACGATCACGGTTTCGGGTGTGAGTCTGGTGGGGCTAGGCGATATTGATGCTGACGGTTTTGATGATCTTGGAGGTTCTGCGATTGAGTTGAGTGCATCGCTGGAAGAGAACGGAGATCAGGTCGGTCATCAGGTCGGTAATATTTATTTTGGAACATCGCGTGGGAATTTGGATCTTACGACGCCTGGAGATTCGGGGACGCCACGTGCTAACATGATTTTAGAACCGACTGAGCCGGATTACGTGCTGGCTCCCCTGATCGGTTTCGCGCGTTTGAATCTGCTGGCAGGTGTTGGCGACGTTAATGGCGACACTATTGCTGATCTGGTCCAGGCGGATGGCCTTGGTGGTAGTGTACGCGTTTTCTTCG
>CAZUYZ010000260.1:0-13953 GCA_964624365.1 uncultured Puniceicoccaceae bacterium | reverse complement strand
GATGGGCACACCCTCAGGTTGCTCAACAGGTGTTGTATCTGTTGTAATCAGGTGGTCCAGCGTTCCACTGGCAATACGATTATAGCCCAATTCGTTAAGGACTCCATGGCTCACCGCAGCCATTACTTTTCTGGCGCCGTTTTTCTTCAGTAATTCAGCGGCAGCACAAAGAGTTCCTGCGGTCTCGGTCATATCATCAATCAGTAGAATATCGCGTTCAGCCACATCACCGACGAGTGAAACCGCTTCCACTTTATCGGCTGAAATACGCCGTTTCGCAATGAATCCGAGTGGCACATCAAGCATATTTGCATAGGCAGAAGCCATTTTCATCCCCCCAACATCCGGCGAGAATAAAGTCATGTTACTCGTATCAATCTCTTTCAAATATTCAAAGAGTACCGGTGAAGCGTAGAGATGATCGACTGGTATATCAAAAAATCCCTGTATTTGCTGCGCATGCAAATCCACCGTAAGCACCCGCGTTGCCCCGGCAGAAACGAGCAAATTGGCCACCAGCTTCGACGTAATCGGCACTCGTGGCTGATCCTTGCGATCTTGGCGCGCATAGCCATAAAAGGGCATAACCGCAGTAATGCTTCTCGCAGAGGCCCGGCGCGCCGCATCGATCATGATAAACAGCTCCATCAAATAGTGATTAGCCGGATTACATGTCGATTGGATAATGAAAATATCCGCTCCGCGGATATTTTCATTAATTCGCACAAAGCTCTCACCATCTGGAAAACTCTTTACAGTCGCGTTTCCCAGCGGGACATCAAGATAATCACAAATGTCTTTAGCAAGTTGCGGATTTGAATTTCCACAGAAAATTTTTAGGGCACTTTCTTTCATGGTAAATTATTTCTTTATGTGACTTTCGGTTATAGATTCGACTCTTTTTTCCAGTTCAGAAAATCGTTTAAACAAGGCTGGCAACTTCCTTTGCAGAACAGAGACACGATTATACAGAGCAATCGGTTCCGCGTTTGGACCACGTACTTTCTCATTAGGCTTAAGTGAACGCGAAACTCCAGCGGCTCCAGCAGCTATTGCCCCGGAACCAATCTTTAGATGCCCGGCAATTCCCACTTGTCCACCCAGCACGACTCCATCGCCGAGAACAGTGCTGCCACTAATGCCGACCTGTGCAACGATCAGGCAATTGCGACCAATTTTCACATTGTGGCCGATCTGCACCTGATTGTCGATTTTAGTACCTCTCCCGATAATCGTGGATCCAAAACGAGCTCGATCAATCGTCGTATTTGCGCCAATATCCACGTCAGACTCAGTAAGCACTTTACCGATCTGCGGCACACGCTGATGCTCGCCTTCGTGGAATTCATATCCATAGCCATCCGAACCAATTACACAACCGGAGTACAAGCGATTGCGCGCTCCTATCTCACAATAGTCTTCGACTATAACCCGAGAAAAAATGTGTGTCTCACTACTTACCTTAACAAATCGCCCGATACAGGAATGAGCGCCTAATACGACGGAATCGCCGATAACGGAACCCTCACCAATATAACAGAACGGCCCAACTGAAGCAGTTGAAGAAACACTCGCACTTCTATCAACACATGCGGTTGGATGGATTCCTGGAAAAACTTTCGGCTGCAGTGTCTTTTCAATATCACGGCAAAGAAGCGCAAGCGCGTAAGAAGGATTCTCCAGCCGAATATACAATTGCCCTTCCTTTGGCACGCCTTCGTAGTCCTTAGGGAGCAACAGTACTGAAGCGCTGGATTCAGGCACCTCACTTGAATACTTTGGATTACCAAGGAATGACAAATCTCCCTCAGCAGCAGCAGACAGTGAAGCAATACCGACAATCTCACCCGTAAATTCACCGGCAAGCTTTGAATCACGCCCCACGATTTCCAAAATTCGCTCTACTGGATAGGCAAAAGACATAATACGAAAATTAAAAGCCCTGTCCTAAATAGAACAGGGCTTGTTGAAAATAAAAACTTACGAAAACTTACTCGCTGGCATTCAAAACCGCAATCACCGCGTCTGTAATCTCGAGTTCATCAGACGAAAAAACAGCTACATTCAGAGGCAACACGATATCGATTCCCTTATCATTAGCAACTGCCTTAACAGCTTCAACCGCTTTCTCCTGGAGCGGCTCCAAATCCTCTTTTTGACCTTGCTGCAAACGCTGCTGTGCCTGCTGACGAAATTGCTGTATCTCTACTTGTGCCGTTTGCAGCTGTTTTCTAATTTCAACAATTTCTGCTTCAGCTTCTGATTTTCGCTCCTCAGAAATAGAAGGATTTGCAATCTCTGATTCGAGCTCTCGTCCCTTGATTAAAATCTCCTGGGCATCTTCCTGCATTCTTTTGACTTCCTCCTCTACCGGCGCCATAGAAACCTTAAGTGTCTCGTAGGCAGCTTGAAAAGCGTTATAATCATTTAGTACACGTTGTATATCTACAGTTGCCACAACGGGAGTCTTTTGCGCGAAAAGACCAACGGTGCCGACAGTCAATGAGAGGAATAGGAGCGTTATTTTTTTCATATAAATCAATTTGAGTTAGTTTGTGTTAGGAAACTGGCAACATTAAAAACGTGTGCCAAAAGAAAAGTTAAACTGTGAGCTTTCCTTATCAATGTTGTCAGGCGTTGTGATTGGAAATCCCAGATCCAGTTTCAAAGGCGATCCCATTAATAGTATACGAGCGCCAATGCCCCAGTTTGAAGCATAGTTTGAAAAACTGAAATCATAGTCGGATTTATTCACAAAGCCTGCATCATAGAAAACAACCAGCCCTAAAGGTTCCGCAATTCGGAAACCATATTCAAAAGAAATTAGTCCGTAGCTATTGCCACCGATGGATTCGTTTGGATCATCCAAGTCGCGTTCACTTACATCACGAAAGTCAAACCCGCGCAAGGACTCTGGTCCACCCAGATAGAAACGATCATAAAATGGCACCTCATCACTACTTCCATAAGGTGAAACAGTGCCAATACGTCCAATGATCGATAGAGTTTGCTCAAGGGAGTCAAAGGTTGGTATAAACTGTGCAGTACGAGCTTCGAGATTTACGTAACTAACATCGCCGCCCAGACCAGCCAGTTCGGACGTTAACGAAGTGCGGTTGCCTCTACGCGTGAAGAGAAAAGAATTACGCGTATCTCGAAGTAGTGTAATACCTGCTTTGGAAATAAGATCTGCATTGCCATCTGCTGCCTGATAAACGTCAGAGATTCCATCAAATGGCCGTGAACCATCAGATAGATCTTCGCCGCTTGGATTTTTTCCTAGATCACTTTCTCCGAAATCGACATCAAAGATCTCGACGGTTTCCATACGGTACGACATCCGCGCCTCAACCAACTCGAAGAGCCGGCGACGCAAGTACATTTCGAAACCAGTGCGCAACTCATCGAAGTCGTTGCTATTGAAGTTTGATTCTGTACGAAAGATTTCCGTGCCAAAGGCTAAACGCTGCTCAAACAGCCAAGGCTCTTCAAAAACGAGTAAAAGCTGACTACTGACACTGCCGACGGATGCGCGTAAACGCAACTTTTGCCCATCGCCGCGAAATCCCGAGCGCCAGTTGAATAAATCAAAATTCCCCTGCGTCAGTTCAAAAAACACGACTGCCTGCTCGATTGAGCCAAAACCAGCTCCCAGCGTTAGATTGCCAGTGCGTCCCTCCTTTACAACGATGCTAAGGTCGCGTCTGCCCGGAATGTTGGTGTACTCTGGACTTAGCCGAGCCGTTTCAAAATAACGCGTATTGTTGAGACGATTTTCGCTCGTTTGCATACGCTTCAGATCGAACACATCACCAGGCCGCAACGCTAGTTCACGAACGATCACACGTGTTTTTGTGGTGGTATTACCTTCGACGTTGATAGATTCGACATAGAATTTCTCACTCTCCCGAATGTTGAATACGATATCAATTGCACGCGTATTCATATCCGGTACACGCTCTACACCGACGCTTGTATTTAGGTAGCCTCGGGATGTATAGTAGTCTCGGACTTCAGAAGCAGCTGCATCAATCGCTTCGGGTGAAAAAGGATCATTTGTATTTACAGATACTGCACTTAACAACTCGCCGCTGGTAAAAATCGTGGCATTCTCGATCAATAACTCTCCCAGCAGATACTGCTCACCCTCTTTAACTTCAACAGTAATATATAAGTCCCGATCGGTCTCAAAATCAAGCAGCACGGCATCTTCATCTACAATCGCATCCAAATAGCCGCGGTTTCGATAGAAGATGCGCAGCAGCTCCAGATCTTCTTTAAATTTAACCTCATCAAATCGACCGGATCCAGTAAGCCATGAAAACCAGCCAAGACGCTTTGTTTCAAAAACTTTTGCAAGCTTGCTGTCTTCAAACGCCTCGTTTCCCTCAAATGACAAACCCTTAATCCTAACTCTGTCACCTTCATCAACATCAAAAACAACCACTGCTTCACCGGTTGTCTCATCACGTTGTATTCGATAATCGATAGTCACATCCTTATAACCTTTTTTTACATAATAAGCCTGTACATTTGCTGCGCCTTCGCTTACCTGATACTCGTCTAAAGGTACATTTTTTTGCAGTTCGCTTTCGTCCAAAAGGCGATCTTGCGAATACTTCTGATTGCCCTCGAAAATAACTTGTGACACTCTGTACTTCGGAATCACTTCGAATATCACATTTATTGCATTTTCCGAAATAGTTTCCACTCGAACTTCGACAAACTCGAAGAGACCTGTGCTATAAAGAGTGCGTATCGACTGATCAACCAAAGTCGCATTGTAGTCCATGCCCTTGCGCAGTTGTACATTACTAAGGACCAGTTCTTCACTTACTGATTGGAATCCGCTAAAATCGACGCTTACCTCGTTGACTATTGGATAATCTCCGCCTGCTTGTGCGCATAAGCTTCCGGAGATAAACAACGCCCTTGAAAAAATGGCCACGTACAAAGAAATCTTAAAAAATCGCATATTACCCTCTGAATTTTACTGTTTCCTAGCGCTGAAAATTCTCATAGCGCGTAAAACGACGTAAGAATGTTAGATCCACTTCTCCGATAGGACCATTTCGCTGCTTTGCAATAGCCAGCCTGATATGCTCAGTGTCCCCCGGAAGCGCGCCGTCTTGAACGCCTTCATCGTCTTTTTTCTTTGGACGGTGCAGCAGCATGACAACGTCTGCATCCTGCTCGATTGATCCCGATTCCCGCAAATCCGAGAGACGCGGATCACGATTTTCTCTCTCCGAGTCACGATTTAGCTGGCTTAGCACGACCACTGGCACACTCAATTCTTTTGCCATACCTTTCATTCCACGGGAAATTTCTGCAATTTGCTGCTCGCGCTGCACCCGCTGGTCAACACCACGGATCAGTTGCAAATAATCGACGACGACAAGACCCAGAGGACTTTTCGTATGCAAACGACGAGCTTTTGCGCGAATATCCATAATCGTCGAGTTTGAATTATCATCGATCCAGAGCGGCGCCCGCTTCAGCTCTTTCGTAGCAGTAGTGATTTCCTCCATGTCCTGCTTTGAGACAACACGATCACGTATACGTTTCATGTCGACTCTGGAACGACTGCAAATCAAGCGCATCGCAAGATCCTCTGAAGTCATTTCCAGGCTAAACACAAGCACTCCACTGGAAGGTTTTCCACCATCTGGCAATGCCACATGCTCTGCAAAGTTCATCGCTAGTGATGTTTTACCCACAGAAGGTCGCGCGGCCAGCACGATCATTTGACCGGGATGAAAACCGTAAGTCATACCGTCCAGATCACGAAAGCCCGAAAGAACGCCCGTCGTATCGTGTTTACCACTGAGGAGTCCTTGTATATTTTTTACTGCACAGTCTAAGGCATCACTGATGCTCGTCGCTGAATCTGTCACCCGATCGCGACCGATTTCAAAAATATCTTGTTCGATCTTCTCGATAAAGGAAGCAATATCTTCCTGCTGCTCGTAACAAGCTTCAATAGTCTCACGCGATGTTCGGATCAATCGCCGCAGCAGGTATTTCTCATGGACGATACGTGAGAAGTAGCGAGCGTGAGCAGGTGTTTCGATTCGATTTTGAATCGAGTAAATTGCCGCAATACCACCGACATCTTCTTCCAGATCGTGCTTACGCAAATAGTCAAGAAGGAGGATTTCATCAATTGGATCACCCGTCTGATACAGGGCGAGTAGAGCACGAAATATCTCTTGATGGGCAGTCTTGAAAAAGTAGTCTGGCGTAATTTTCGCCTCAATACATTCCGAAAGTACCTCTCGACCGCCATCAATTAAACAAGCTGCCAGCAAGCCTTCTTCGGCCTCTAGGTTGTGAGGCTGTACGCGAATCTCGTCTGTCTGGTAACTCTCACGCTTCTTGAAAGCGCCCTGAGCGCTACTCGACTTTGCGTTGATCGGTTCGGGCGGCATGGGACAAGCAAGGTCTGAAAGACCGCGCGAGGCAACTTAGTCCTGATTTTCGTCAGAAGCTTTTTCTTCGGAGACAGATTCTTCGATCGGATTCTCAGAAACCACCTCAAACTTCAAATCGACTTGAACATCTGCATGTAACTTGATTTGCGCCACATGAGAACCAAGCTCCTTTATTGGCTGAGGAAGTCCGAGCTGCTTTTTGGCCAGCTCTATGCCTTCTTCTCCGAGGCGTTTTAGAAGGTCACCTGCCGTAACAGCGCCAAACATCTTTCCGCCCTCACCAGTCTTCACTGCAATTGCCAAATGAATTTTCTCAATTTTTTCACCAAGTGTCTGTGCTGACTCAATCTCTTTTTGTTCACGCGTCTCACGTGCTTTAAGCAACGACTCTACATACTTTTTGTTAGCTTGAGTAATCGGCAAAGCCTGCTTACGCGGCAGTAAGTAGTTACGCGCATAACCGGCACGCACAGTCACTGTGTCACCCTCTGCGCCGAGACCATCGACAGGTTGAAGAAGAAGTACTTGAGAATTAGCCATGATATATCTGTGAGTTAAAAGTAGAGTAAAAGTTAATTAGAAAGGCACGTCATCATCGAGCGTGTCATCATCGTTTGAAAAGTTTGTTTCTGGTTTTGCCTCACTCGGAGTCGGACGCGGTGGTGGTGAACTTTGCTCATAACCACCAGAAGTGTTTGAGTCGGCATCATCACGAGAGCCTAGAAATTGGAAGCCCTCAAGAACAACTCCTAAACGACTGCGCTTCTGGCCATCGGATTCCCACTGATCCAGCTTTAATCGTCCCTCAACCATAAGCGGACGGCCCCTACGCATATATTTGCTGATGACTTCTGCCTGTTTCCCAAAGGAATCGATATCAATGAAAGTTGTTTCCTCGCGCCGCTCGCCATCACGCGTCTGGTAGGCGCGGTTAACCGCAAGACCAAACTTGCAAATCGAATTTCCGTTAGCAGTCACCCTAAGTTCGGGATCACGCGTCAGATTGCCGATTAGGATAACCTTATTAAAAGAAGCCATGACTTATGAATTCCGGTAAAGTGAGATGAAGCTGATTGTAACTCTAAACCGATTCAACGAAAATACGATTAATCCTCTTATCCAAACGAAGTTTTTCCTTAAGCTTTGTAGGCACTGTGCCGGCTCCGCTGAAATGGAGCTCCAAATAGTGCCCCTGATTAAAACGACGATCCGCCGAACGGGCAAACTCTCGCATGCCGAGATCAATGCCCTCAGAAACAGTCGCGCCTAGTGACTCAAGTAACTTAGTTAGATCTGCTTGTACCTTGGCTGAATCATCTTTTGATTCGCGAAGGTCCAAAATGAAGGTAGTTTTATAATTGTTGTTTGTTATTACACTCATGTGATGATGCTGTACGTTGATTAATAAGGTTCATGGCAAGCATAGGCCCTTTGTCAATAATGAGCTGAAAATGCTTTAAATAAATTGGAGTCTGGTCTACCAAAATCTTTTGTTCGTTCGACGAAAAATCACTCAGTACGTGGTCGGCTAAATCAATTTGCCTATTCGATTTTGCGCCAATACCAATCCGATAACGTAAAAACCCTGACCCGATATGCGACAAGATGCTAGAAACGCCATTGTGACCACCGGCGCTACCCTGCATGCTTAACTTGGGTCGTCCGAATTCCAGTGTAATGTCATCGTAGATAACCAGAAGGGAGCTAACCGAAATTTTCATGTATTGCAGTACTGCTTTTAGTGAACGACCGCTATCATTCATAAAAGTGTTTGGCTTTAACAATAAAAGTCGATGACCATTGGAATTTACAGAAGCCACTTCAGCTTGAAAACGATTTTCAGTTTTCCACTCAACACCCATTGATTCGGACAAGGATTCAACCAGTGAAAAGCCTATGTTGTGTCGGGTCATGCGGTACTTGAGTCCTGGATTACCAAGACCAGCAATGACCGCTACCGACATGTTTGAAAGAACGAAGAAAAGATTTTTGCTGTAGACTAAATTTTACTCAGCCTTGGCAGTCTCACCTGATCCGGATTCGTCACTCTTTACTTTCGAAGCAGGAACTTCATTGGCTGCAGAGGCATCAACCGCCTCTGCAGTTTCCTGGACGACAGTTGGTGGTTGACAGGAAACAATTACCATAGCAGGCGCGTCTGCGAACTCGACACCTTCCAAAGCTTCGAGTTCACTCACGTGAATTGCTTCACCAACTGCCAGTTTGCGAACATCCACATTAATTTGATCTGGCAATTTCGAAGGAATGCAGCGGACCTCTAAAGCATGCGTTTTATGGTCTAGAATTCCACCTTCGTTGCGCACACCTACGCAATCGTCTTCACCAACGAGATGCACTGGAATCTGAGCGGAGAAGGTTTCGCCACGAGCTACCTCATGAAAATCGACGTGGTCGACACTATTTCTAATAATGTTGCGCTGAACTTCCTGTATATGCGTCAGCGCTGTTTCGCCTTTCTCGTCAGTTAATTCGATGAGAGCAGCCCCACTGATGGAACGTCTGAGTTCGCGAAATTCAATAGCTGATATTGAGATTGAGCGCGAATTGCCTTTACCGTATACACAAGCTGGTATGCGACCTTCAGATCGAAGACGCTTTGCCACGCTACTACCGGCATTTTCGCGATTTAAGACGTTAAGTTTGTACTGTTGCATACTCCAAAAGGTTAATTCCTATAAAGAATCATAAAAAGAAAAGTTGTTGAAGATGGCGCATCCATCGCGAAAAGCAATCTAAAGTTTTAAACTTTTTACGACTTCTCACACTTTATCCATCCACTAATGAAAACGATGCCCTCAAAAGCCCTACTCCACGCAGCTATTCTTCAAGAGGCTCGGTGTTCTAGGATCGCAGCATTAGGTTTATCGCGCTTCGGCTTTCCAAGACGATGGATAATATGCCAGTTTTCTAACTCGAGATGCAAATCGCCTGGCAATTCCAGAATTACATACGTAGCTGGAGTCGCAATCTGATCTGCCTTTTTTAAAATAGGATTAATTTGTGATTCGATGGTATCATAAGGTGGGTCAATAAAGATCAGATCAGCCTTTTTAGAATCGAGGCCTGATGCATAAACATCATGAGCATAGACTCTTACCGCGTTTATTTTCCGCTCACAGGCTTTTAGAACAGCATCTTTATTTTGCTGTAAACAAGCCAATGCATTACGATTATTTTCGTAAAAAGTAGCCTGTATAGCGCCACGACTGATTGCTTCCAATCCGTAAGCGCCTGTACCCGCAAAGAGATCAACAACTCGACTATGCTCAACAAGTGTTCCCAAACTTGAGAAAACAGCTTCACGCATACGATCTGTCGCTGGACGGGTAACGTCCCCTCTCGGAGCTTTGATTAGGATTCCGCGAGCTTTGCCACCGGTAATTCTCATTCCAAACAAAAAGGTCACTCAGATGGATTCACTGCCTTCCAGACTCTGAGCAGACTCTCAACAAGTGCAGCCAATTCCTCAAGCGGTATCTGAGTCGCAGAATCTGAAATCGCTGATGCCGGATTCGGACGCGTTTCTAAAAATACGCCATTAGCACCAGCGGAAACTGCAGCTCGAGCAAGCTGAGGCACAAACTCACGCTGTCCACCGCTAGTTCCGTTTGAAGCCCCTGGCAGTTGCACACTGTGAGTTGCATCAATAATGGTCGGGTGCCCGTTTTTTGCCATGATACTAAAACTGCGCATATCGACCACAAGATTTTGATAGCCAAATGTAGTTCCACGATCTGTTTGCCAGATTTCAGCAGCTCCGGACTGCTCGAGCTTTTTGACAACAAAGTCCATTTCGTAAGGAGACAGGAATTGCCCTTTTTTTACATTGACCGCACATCCTGTTTTCGCAGCAGCAACCAACAGATCTGTCTGACGACAAAGAAACGCAGGAATTTGCAGTGAATCTACAACTGTAGCAGCTATTTCACACTGATACGGCATGTGGACATCGGTTATTGTTTTAAATCCGTACTCAGACTGAATCGTCTTGAAAATCTCAAGCCCCTCTTCGATTCCAGTACCGCGTTGGCTGGTAATCGAAGTACGATTGGCTTTATCGAAAGAACCCTTGAAAAGGATGTTCAGTTCCGAATGTTTCTGCTGGAGTTCTGCAAGGATATCTGCAACCGGCCGACAGGTGTCAAGACTCTCAAGAGAGCAAGGACCGGCGATAAGAAGGAGTTTGTCAGGACTATAAATCATATGTACAGAAATCCCATAGTGATGCTATATGGATAGCAAGCCGCAACTAACCAGCTCCCAAAGTAAGCGAGCCTAACTCAAGAACTACAAAACTGACAACACATCTTGGCTACGAAAAACATGAGCAGAAGGCTTATAAGGAGAAAAATGCTCGCAATGGCTATAGCTCAAAGACCCTGCGTAGTGGCGATGGCGAACTGACAGTCAAGGTTCCACAGGATCGTAGCGCATCATAACACTTATAACAATCTTTCTTGTAACGCATTGAGCTTCAGCGAGCGATTCATGTGCCTCTAAAGTGCAGTCGCTCGCTGAAGCAGTTAGATACGAAGTTTTAAATGTTACGCTGCACTAGCAAGCAACTGCACAATTTACCTTTAACTCGAAGTGCGTAAATTATTAGAACGAAATGTCCCACTGAACTCTGAGTCGACCGTCATCAACATCGCGATTCAACACTCTGTCGTCCAAGTACAATTTTGAGTAATCTACTGTAATCTTATTGTTGTGACCCGCGATAAACCAGTTTGCGCCTATCGTGAATTCTTCACGTTTATTTTCAACCTGTGTATTGCTCTCGTTGGGTTCATCAACAAATGCATAGCGTGCGGCAAGCTCAAGCTGCTTTGGAATGGCAGGTAGCAAATAGTGGAAAAAATAGCCCGCCTGAGCATAAGCGCCTTTCATATCAACGGTCTCGTTGTTCACTCTGTCCCTGATTTTCTTCCAGTGGTATTCCTGCTGCCATGAGAAGCCACGGTATTTGAAGGCCGATCCTGCTTGATATTGTTCAACTTCAAACTGGCCAGGTTCCGCAGAGCTCGGTGAAGAAAATCCATCAAGATTGCCACCACCACTGGATGACCAGCGAGTGCTTCCACCGGTGGTGGTTGCAGCGCCAAACGAAATCGAGCCGGTAGGCTTCTCGGTAAATTCAACGTCTGTTTGTCTTAATTTCAGATCGCGACCGAGAAAGTTCCACTGAAGACGGCCAGCATACATCAATTTGTCATCATCGTTTTGGACACCTCGACCCTGACCGGTGAAAGCGCCCGCATAGTAGCGGAAATCAGCCGGCGTACCTTTGAAAAGGCGACCACGCACCTGCGCACCCATTTGTCGGTCAATCGTAAATTGTCTGTTAACAATTGAGCGCTCTACAAATTGCTGACGACCTGAAGAATCGACACGTTCTCTGTTGTAATCAATCTTCCACTGCCCGAGCCGGAAACCCAACTCTTCATACGGTTGAGCAGTGATACGCCAGTCAATGAGTCGAGTACCGGATCTTGCAGCGTCTCTGCTTTCACTACGAGTCGGCTGTAAATCAACCTCGAAATAGTAGTCCAGCCAAGGTTCATAGGCATGACCACCGATCTTCATACGAACCCGACGCAATTCAAATGTATTCTCAGTATTGTCGAAATCATCGGCCTGGCGAGGATCGCTCCTGTAGGGAGTAGTAAAACGCATCTGCGCACGCCAATTCAGCTTTGTTGACCACGTGCCATCGATCGACTCTACTTTAAAGCCTGTCTTGCCATGAGAGACCTTCACTGATTCTTTTTCAGTATCTTTCTTCTCGAACGGTTGCCCTTCCTCTAATTCAGATGCAACTCCGGTTGCCTCTGATTCAGTTAGGACTCCTTTTTCGACGAGAAGATCTAAAAGCGCTTCGTCGGATGCCGTTAAACTTGAAGCAGTGCATAATGTAGCTGCAAAAACAGCCCGTTTTACAAAATTAAGTGCGTTTGTCATTTGTTGATAGATTAGATAGTTTTAAAAACAAAGGCATTAGCGTCTCTCTAAAATGTTACAAAATAATTACCTTCATGTTACAGAATAGTGAACTTTTAGATTATCCTGAATCCGTGAGATAAATCAAAAAAGGTAAAAATTCCATATTTCCTCGAAATTGCCACCCTGAAGCGCTTCTTGCACCGAAGTTGCTCTAATTTTTGCCAATTTTGAGGAAACCTTGGAAAATGCAAATTAGGTGAGAGAACTTTACACAAAAAATTTAAACAGCCTCTAAGCCACCGACTCAGTGACTCACCGACCCACCGACTCACCGACTCACCGACTTAGAGTATTAGAAATCCAATGCTTCTTCTAGGATAAGAATCCTTTCCTCAACCGGGACTGCTGGCATATCAATTACTTGGATACCAGATTCCAGATAAGCCGTCTTTAGAGCTTTTTGGGTCATCTGTGCTTCTTCAAAGGACTCTGATCGAATATGGTTGCTCTCGTAGGAACCCACAAAATCACAAAAGAAGGCCTTATGGTACTGAGCTTTTTTGATTTCGTCGTACAGGCCGTCGAGCAAGTGTTCGCAATGATTTAATCTAGCATAAGCAATTGTGTCGATTAACGACCTATCGAGAATAACCAAACTTGATTTTGAGTTCAGACCTCCCTCCAGTTCCAGCGATTTGGCGATGACTTTAGGACCGAAGGCAGAATAGTTATTCCAGGGAAACGTTCCAATGTAGCCGTCTTCTGATTGTACCCTTTGGTGCTCAGCCTCAATTACAAGAGTTGCCGCTTCGGCAATGTAAGTGCAATTTTGGTGCTTCGCTTTGAGTGTATTGAGAAGGGTAGTTTTTCCAGTATGCGGCCCGCCGGTAATAATTATTTTTTTCACGGTTACTTTCTTTTTAGTATGGAGAGTACTTCTGACGGTGTAGCGACATGGTAATCTGGTTTTGCACAATATGGATCCAATTCATCAGAATTGACCAGTACGGTGCGCATGCCGATGCTGTTTCCGGAGATTATGTCATCAACTTGTTTGTCTCCGACGTATATCGCTCGCTCCGGTGCGACTCCGATTTTTTCGAGGGCAGCAAGGATGGGCTGAGGATGCGGTTTGCGTTCTTTGCAGTCATCCCTATTTATCACTACATCAAATGCCTCACTGATGCCGTGCATGGAGAGTAGTCTTGAAAGTGAGTTTGAGCCTCTTGTAGTCACTAAACCTATTTTGAAGCCTTGACTCTTCAGGTAGTCGAGGAGTTCTTTCGTTCCATCTGAAAGGCGTAATCTGTCATCAAACCGACCGGATATCTGATTATTTAATTCCTGAAACTGATCTTCCGTTACCAATGCATCAGGATTTCTTCGGTTGTGCTCGGAGACCATTAGACCCCTCATCTCACGATAATCCGAACGATTTCCGAAGCGCTTAATCTCTTCGTTCGAGTATCCCATACCCCTTTTTTTGGAAATGAAGTCAAGTCGCGCATGTAGTTCGTCTTTATCACCGGTTTGCAAAGTGTTATCAAAATCAAAT
>CAZUYZ010000259.1:0-9837 GCA_964624365.1 uncultured Puniceicoccaceae bacterium | reverse complement strand
ATGTTCACCGCAGATTCCAAGTTTGAGCTTCTTCTTTGTCTTACGACCTTTCTTAGCGCCAATCTCAACCAACTGGCCCACGCCTCCAGCATCTATGGAGGCAAATGGATTCTGTGGCAAAATATCAAGCTCTTTGTAGTCACCCAAAAATGTACCGGCATCATCACGGCTCATTCCAAGACAGGTCTGCGTCAAATCATTGGTTCCAAAGCTAAAGAACTCGGCAGTTTCAGCAATTTCGTCAGCAGTAAGTGCCCCACGTGGCACCTCAATCATGGTGCCAACCAGGTACTCAAATTCGACAGACTTCTTCTGCATGACTTCTTTGGCAACTCGATGAACAACCGCTACCTGATTCTTAAGCTCATCTGCAAAGCCAACTAGAGGAATCATAACTTCTGGTATTACCTTGATTGGAGTCTTGAGCTTGTAGCAAGCTGCTGCCGCTTCAAAGATAGCACGTGCCTGCATTTCTGTAATTTCAGGATACGAAATGCCCAGACGGCAACCACGGTGACCCAGCATAGGATTAGCTTCATGAAGGGCATGTACACGATTTGAGATAACATCAATATCCACGCCAAGAGAGTTGGCCAGTTCACGCTTAGCCGACTCATCGTGAGGAAGGAACTCGTGCAGTGGTGGATCCAGCAGGCGAACGGTCACTGGGCGACCGCCCATGGATTTAAACAATCCATTGAAATCCTTACGCTGGAAGGGCAGCAATTTTTTCAATGCAGCGCGACGCTCTGTCTCACTGGTTGCCAGAATCATCTGACGCATAAAGATGATGCGATCACCTTCGAAGAACATATGCTCTGTGCGGCATAGTCCAATACCCTCTGCGCCGTAAGCAACTGCTGCAGTCGCCTGTGCAGGTGAGTCTGCATTTGTGCGTACTCCCAGTTTACGGTGCTTGTCCGCCCATTTCATTACCTGATCGTATAACTTGTAAGTATAACTATTTTTAGCGTCCAGTTTGCCATTGAGCACTTGTTCAACTTCGGAAGGAGCAGTGGATACAGCGCCGGCAAAAATTTCACCGGTTGTGCCATCGATCGAAATGTCATCACCGTGTTTGAACGTCTTGCTGCCAATCGTAAGCGTATTGGCTGCGTAATTGATAACTACTTCCGACGCACCGCAGACGCAAACTTTGTTCATCTGTCTCGCGACCAGCGCTGCGTGTGAGGAAACACCACCCCGTGATGTAAGGATGCCTTCAGCAGCAATCATGCCACGGAGATCTTCCGGTGTTGTCTCTACACGGCAAAGGATAGCGCGTCCACCACTGGCAGCCACAGCCTCCGCTTCGGGTGCGGTGAAGCAAATCTTTCCGGAAGCTGCGCCAGGACCTGCGGGTAATCCTTTGGTCAATGCTTTAGCCTTCTTAACTGCTGCAGAATCAAATACTGCAACTAAGAGACTGGAAATCGAATCTGCTGGTATCTTAAGTAACGCAACTTTTTGGTCAATTAGTCTTTCCTTAACCAGTTCGACCGCAATGCGTACTGCGGCAAGTCCGGTGCGTTTACCATTACGAGTCTGTAGCATATACAGCTTACCATCTTCAACAGTAAACTCGAAGTCCTGCATGTCCTTGAAATGTTTTTCCAATTTTACGCGGACTGCTTCAAGGTCATTGTAGACCTTGGGCATCTCTTCCTTGAGTTGAGCGATTGGATTTGGTGTGCGAATACCGGCAACCACATCTTCTCCCTGAGCATTGATAAGGTATTCACCATAGAATACCTTTTCACCATTTGCCGGATCGCGAGTGAAAGCAACTCCAGTGGCACAGGTGTTACCCATGTTACCAAATACCATCGCTTGAACATTAACGGCAGTGCCCCACTCTGCAGGAATTCCGTACTTCTGGCGATAAAGAATGGCACGCTCGTTCTGCCATGACTTAAATACAGCACCGACTGCTCCCCATAGCTGTTCATAGGCATCCTGAGGGAAGGCGGATTTAGTACGTTTTTTGATCACCGCTTTGTAGCGTTTGATCAACTCTTTAAGATCGTCCGCGGTAAGTTCATTATCCAACTCCACTCCTACTTCATCGCGAAGTTTTTCGAGCGTTTCCTCAAATGGGCAATGCTCATTTTCGCTTTCAGCCTGAACACCCATGACGACATCACCGTACATCTGGATAAAGCGGCGATAGCAGTCGTAGGCAAATGCCTCATTTTTTGATTCCTTGGCCAGCGCTTCAACCGTCTTGTCGTTAAGACCCAGGTTCAGGATCGTATCCATCATACCGGGCATTGATTCACGAGCTCCGGAACGTACAGAAAGAAGCAATGGGTATTTTTCCGCGCCAAGCTTCTTGCCTAATTGTTTCTCAATTTGAGCAACTGAATTAGTGACTTCTTTTTGAAGCGTTTTGGGGTACTCGTGGGCATTGTTGTAAAAGTAGGTACAGACATCAGTACTAAGAGTAAAACCCGGAGGCACTGGTAATCCGATACGAGCCATTTCGGCGAGATTGGCACCCTTGCCGCCGAGGAGCTCGCGGAGCTTGCCATTTCCATCAGTTTTCTGACCGAAATCATAACTATATTTAACTGCTTTGGAGGCAGCTTTTTTTGTGACTTTTTTTGCTTTTTTTACTGGCATAAGTAGTGACCTGATAGGATCAATTTATACGGTTATTGAAAGTGTTTTTGACTTTCGGGATGATTAAAGTGTCGTAGAAAAGTTATTTCAGTTGATCTGTCAACGGATTAGAATGCATGTTTTGAAAAGTTCGACCATTGGTAAGTCAGTGTGAAAAACACATTAAAACAAACTAGCACATGTGGATATTCTGAAAATGCAATCTGAAGCAATCAACCGTAATCAACTTAGTGGTAATGGATTCTAAAAATAGTTCAAGCGCCCCGGATGCCCACGCGACAGAGGATAAAACCAGTAGTTCGCAAACAGACATGACTTTTCTGGAGCATCTTGAGGAATTTCGTTGGACGATTTTTAGAAGCATTGGAGCATTTGCTATCGGTATACTGATTGTCTGCTTCTTTTTACCCCAAATTGGAGATCTGCTGCAGATGCCATTGCAACAGGCCTATGCATTAAACAATGTCGAATTCGATGGACTCGTTAGTTATAAACCGATGGGCGTTTTTATGGTAGTTATCCAAATTGCTTTGTTGGGAGGACTTGTTCTTTCGATGCCTTTTTTGCTCTATTTCCTGGCCTGTTTCATCATTCCGGGTCTCACCGAACGCGAGCGCAGGATTGTCAGGCCTACATGTCTGGCTGCCTTTGGCTTATTCATAGCAGGTGTTGCATTCGCCTATTTCGTATTGTTGCCGATAACGTATGCCTTCATCGTGAAATTTAACTTGATCATGGGGCAGAAAATGCTGCTGGCGGCATCTGAGCATTACAACACAGTCGTCTGGTTTTCAGTGGCTACGGGCATAACTTTTCAATTTCCTTTGGTGCTTATCGTATTGATATACATTCAGGTTCTGAGGGTTGCTCAACTAAAGGCGATCCGTCGGGCTGCTTTCGTCGGGATAATGATCGCTGCGGCTTTGTTAACGCCGGGTGGCGACTTTGTTTCCCTTTCGCTGTCTACAGCAGTTTTGTACGGACTTTACGAACTCTCCATTCTTTTTGGTTCACGGTTGGAGAAAAAAACTAGAGCAGAGGAGTTTGAGACGTGGAATGATTTGTAAGAACCTGCTTATGCTCTTCTCCGGCCTTAATCTATTTGACGTAAGCAAGCTCATGGGCTGATTGTTTATATATGTTCCGATACTTAATTATCTGTCTGGCAAACCTGATCGTTTTTTTAACCATTTCGGCAGCAGTCTCATTTACCAATTCTGACTTCGACGAACCCGATTTTTTGGTAATCGGCGATCAGATCGTTGACTCTATCACATCGCTTGACAGCGATGTCTGGATACTAGGCGGCGATGACAGTGTTTTTAGTGGCAACACTAGCGGCAGCATCCGAGGAGCAAATGATCGATGGGGCATTTTAAACGGCCTTGCTCAGAACGATATAGATACCGGACTCGCCGACGATAGGATGGAATCGCAGGGCATGCTCCAGTGGACTGCCGATGGCGGTTCTACAACTGGCGTCAACTTCTTATCATTCGACTTCAGAATGATGATAGACCCTAATTCCTTCAATGCTGACTACAATCTTAACCTGTACATCTTTGGCTGGAATAACGGTGATACTGCCCCTGCAATCGATTTTGAGAATGGCACAACAGACGACTCTAAGGGAGATACCTTTGTTCCTTGGAATTCAGTCAACTTAATCAACGAATCAGGTCTTGATTCGGAAGGTCGGCTCACCATAGCAGATGGCGGTGTTGCTTTATTTCCTGGAGCAGTTGCCGATGGGTCATTTAACACGGTAACTGTCGATTTAGACTTTGGCGGCGGCTACGACAATATAGGTGTTTTATTTTATGGGGAGAATTCCGTAAATGGAGTGCTTCAGATCGACAACGTAGGTATTTCTCCAGCAATACCGGAACCATCCTTTACAGCGCTGGTAGTTTTCGTCGGTTTTGTTGGTTTTGTGTATCGAAAAAAGTTTAGAGGTACCTTTTGAGAACTTACTCATTCAGGCTAGTGCAGTATAACATTTAAAACCATTAGAGAGGTCAGGCTTGGCCTGACGCGCCAAAGGTTCATTTAGTGAGGTAGCTAATGTCCTTGTGGACGGAGGCTGTAGCGGCGGTCCTTTTGCTGATTTTACTGCCGAAAAATTAGATGCTACTGTAGAAGTAGCTAAACGTGATGAACTGCACGCTTTGCCGTAACCCCAAAAAGACGAATTGTTTTGAGCGCAGTTTTGCCTGGATTGAGCGGTGTCGCAGGCTTTGGAAAAACTCTGTGAGTGTAAACTCTCTAACTCTTTGGCTATGGTTCAACTTGCATTTATCTAATTACTTCTCAGAAGATTTTAAACAGTCTCTTATGCAGAACTATTTACACTACATTTTCACACCTTTGCTTCCTTTTTCAAAATCACTTCTCCGAATCGAGCAAGATTTTGTATTCTACTGAATCGACTAATGCACGCCAGGTGGCTTCGATAATATTGTCACTGGCGCCAACGGTTCCCCAAATTTCCTGACCGTCGGTTGATTCGATGAGCACACGAGTAATCGCATCTGCGCCATGTTCGGTCTCGAGAATACGAACTTTATAGTCAATCAGTTCGACTTCCATAATTTCAGGAAATACAGGAGAAATTGCTTTTCGCAAGGCGTGGTCGAGCGCTCCGACAGGCCCAGTGGACTCAGCTACAGTATGATGTATTTCATCATCGATGCGCACTTTCACTGTAGCCTCGGAAATAATCCTTCCTGTCGATTCCTGATGGCTTACCATAACACGGTAGCCAATCAGATCAAAATCGTCCTTCTTGCCTTTAAGATGACGACTTAGCAACAGCTTGAAAGAGGCGTCGGCAGCTTCGTACTCATAGCCTTTGAACTCAAGTTTTTTGAGTTCCTCTAAAAATTGTTTCAGTTCCGGAGAACGAGCATCCAGATCAACACCAATTTCCTTAGCCTTTAGCATTACACTGCTGCGCCCAGACATGTCAGAGACTAGAAAACGCGTGCGATTACCAACACTTTCCGGATCGATGTGCTCATAGCTGTGTTTGACTTTAGCAGCTGCATCAGCATGAACACCGCCCTTATGAGCAAAAGAACTCCTACCCACAAAGGGCTGCGCAGGATCAGAGGTCCGATTGGCCATCTCGTCAATAAATAACGAGAGATCGCGAAGTTTGCTAAGATTAGACGCACAATTCAGCTTTGCATCCATCTTAAGTGTCAGATTGGGAATAATTGTACTGAGATTGGCATTGCCGTTGCGCTCACCGAACCCATTCATCGTGCCCTGCACCATTGTAGCGCCTGCTTCGACTCCGGCGAGTGAAACAGCAACCCCAAGGCCGGAGTCATTGTGACAATGAACACCAAACGGCGTATTTGGAAAATAATCCACTATTTTGCCAACGATTGACTGTAATTCGCTGACTAACATGCCTCCATTGGTATCACAAAGCGCAAGGTTGATAGCTCCACCACGTTTTGCTGCTTCAAGAGTTTGCAGCGCATACTCAGGATTGTCGCGATATCCATCGAAGAAATGCTCTGCATCATAGATCACTTCACGCCCGTTTTGAGTCAAAAAGCGTACAGAATCTTCGATCATTTTCAGATTTTCCTCCGGCGTGGTGCGCAGTATTTCTGTAATGTGTAAGAGCCAGGTCTTTCCAAAAATGGTGACGACTGGGGTCTCGGCTTCCAAAAGTAATTGCAACTGTGGATCGTCCTTAGCGGCCAGTTTGGCACGACGCGTGGAACCAAAAGCTGCAATTTTCGCATGATTCAGCTTCAGTTTTTTAGCAGCCTCAAAAAAAGCCATGTCCCGCGGATTGGAACCAGGCCAACCGCCCTCAATATAGTCGATCCCAAACTGATCCAGTTTCTCTGCTACACGCACTTTGGCGGCAACAGTGAACGATAAACCTTCACCCTGCGTACCATCGCGCAAGGTCGTATCATAGATTTTAAGTGTTTGAGTCATGTGGCCGCGATGTAATAAACAACCTCGCCGCAAGCAGCAAGATTTTGGAAGTTAATAGTTAGAAGCTGAAAGTTAGGATGAATGCCCCAAGGGGCGGAAAATTAAACCCAAAAAATTTAAAAAGAATCAAGACACAGATGTAGTCTCATGGGAGCAAACTTAAATCAGATTTAATTCTACATTCACACTAGTACATTGTAACATGTAAATATTCGCTTTATATTTGCGGATTATTGGTTTTGTATGGGGTTATTATGCCAAGATACAAAGTGACCTTAGAATTAGAAGAAAGAGACCAGCTTGAGCAATTGACTCGCAAAGGGAAAATTGCCGCTGCAAAACTGATCCATGCCAGAGCCTTACTGTTGTGTGATCAGTCAGAGCACAACAGCGAGCCTTTGATGGTAAAGGACGCGGCAAAAGCCTTAGGGGTAAGCACCCGGACGATAGAAAAGCTGAAAAAGCGTTTTGTTGAAAAAGGGCTGGATTCAGCGATTGAACGCAAGCGGACCACTCGAAAGCCAAACATCAAATTTGACGGGGAATTTGATGCGCGCATCATGCAACTGGCCTGTTCGCAATGTCCCCAGGGAAGCAGCCGTTGGACACTTCGACTGTTGGCCGAAAAAGCCGTTGAATTGAAAATCGTTGATTCGGTCTCGGAGATGACAATCCAGCGTTCTCTAAAAAAACCAGTTACGTCCCCACCTAAGCAAATACTAGAAAATACCGCCCGATGAAAATGCAGGCTTTATTGCCTGCATGGACGACATTCTGGATGTGTATGCCCTAAAATCAGGAACTGCAGGGAAAACAAGCTTCAGTCAAGTCGATGTAGTTGTAGTCATGCACAAAAAGTTACCGAAATAAGGACAGCCGCATAAATAAAGGCATTGCGGGCAATTCCGATTAAAGAACAAGTGAACTTCCGTTCTAGAATCTGATCTAATCAACACTGATGTAATAAGAGGAAATGTTGACTCTAAGCTGGTACTGCCACATTCACTATCACATCTTGGATTCCATTTGCTACACAAAATCCTTATGAAAACAAGGTTATCAATGCTTGCTTTGCTGTTGCTGACAACAGGTGTTCACGCTCATTCCGAAAATGGAGCAACTAAGGATTTTAAACAGGAACCACTAGCCCCGAAACCTGTTGTTACATGCGATCTCTGGAAATCTGAACTACAGATGATAACAGCTAGCGTTAGTGTACTGGGAAACGAGACGCTGGGCTACAATGGAGTACAACACTTCGAAGACATCGTCGATGCAATCCCCAACGTAGCTTGGGCAGGCGGTAGCTCAAGGCCGCGTTTTATTCAGATTCGCGGTATTGGTGAAAACTCAAAATTCGAAGGTGAGACTCCGGATTCAGCGGTTCGTTTCCTAATTGATGACCTTGATTTTACTGGCTTTGGTACGATTAGTAATCTGTTTGACGTAAAGCAGGTTGAAGTTTTTCGCGGCCCGCAAGCCGGAGCCTTTGGAGCCAATGCAGCTGGTGGTGTCATCAAAATAATCACCTACAACCCAACCCAATACTGGACTGGGCAATTTGAAACCAGTTTTGGTGAAGACGACCTTGCAACAGGTGGATTTACTATTGGTGGGCCGCTTATTCGGAGCAATCCTGAAAAGTTGAGCTTCCGCTTTGCACTGAACCAACTCAATCAAGATGGGTTTCGCAACAATCAGTTTCTAAATAAAGAAGATGTAAACGAACGCGATGAATTCACGACTCGTCTTAAAGTCCACTGGCTTGCCGCTAAAGAACTGCAACTGGATGGCACTTTTTTATATGCTAATTTTAATAACGGTTATGATGAGTGGTCACTCGAAAACACGGAATTCAATGTTTTCTCCGATGAACCTGGTCGTGATGAACAGGAATCCGCCGCCGGTTCTATACGAGCAACCTGGACAGGGTTGAACGAAGTTGAAGTGATTAGCATAACGAATTATAGCGTTAGTGATTCATTCTACATCTATGATAGAGACTGGACAAACGACGTTAGTTTGCCTGGCAATTATAGGGGGTTCATAAAAAACGATCGAGAACACTCCGTATTCGGGCAGGAAATTCGGATCAACTCCATCGCACAGGAAAATGCATTTGGCTGGTTCGACCGATGGACTGTGGGAGCTTTCATTCAAGATCTCACTGAAGATACGACCACTAATTACAAGAATGAATTTGGGACTGCAGATGCTGACTTCGATTATGAAACCAATACTGCTTCCATCTTCGGACAGTTTGCTCACGATTTTTCAGCAGCTATGCGGTTAATTGTTGGACTGCGTCATGAATACCATAGAGTGAAACAGAAATCCAACCGCGTGAACGGCACTGGCTTCTTCGACAACCTTACCGAGGAAAATGGAGACAAGTCCTCATCACTTTGGGGTGGCAAGATTACGCTTGAGTATGATCTCACAAATGAACAGATGCCGTTTGTTAGCTTTACGCGTGGATATAAAGCACTGGGTGTCAATGGAGGCATCTTTCGCGCAGAAAATGACCCACTTGTTTACGATGAAGAAATACTTTATAATTTTGAAGTTGGTCTTAACAGCCAATGGCTTGACTCAAGAATCCTTTCGCAGATTACAGCTTTTTACTTGTATCGAGACGATTTACAACTACGCGATTATCAGGCGTCAGGTCGTTTTTTCCGCTATTTTACGGAAAATGCTAACAGAGCCGAGCATTACGGCCTGGAAGCTGAGGCAACTTGGTTTATTTCAAGAGGTTTAACTGCAAACGCCGGATTAGGTATACTTGAAACACAAGACGCAGATGGCGACGAGTTGGCCAACTCTCCAGATTATACTTATAATGCACAGCTAAATTATCACACTAGGTGCGGTTTTTTTGCCAGCCTGGAAGCTCGTGGCAGTGACAACTATTATGAGTCCAATAATGAGGACGATCGAAGTGAACATACACGCACTGCTTTTCTCGTTTTCAATGGCTCAATCGGCTATACGTATCAAAACTTTACGCTAAGCCTGTGGGGTAGAAATCTCTTTGACGAAGAGTACGAGAAGCGTATTTTTTATTTCGATAATTTTGATGGAAATGGCGTTCAACGGTTTGAGAACCCATCAAATCCACAACAATTTGGCGCAACTGCAAATTATAAATGGTGAGTGTTTGAAACCACGTCACGTTTGGGATTATCGAGTTCACTACGGCATTTACGAAGCAGCACGAACATTTTCGATTGAGTCAAACAAGAGTTCTTC
>CAZUYZ010000258.1:0-4839 GCA_964624365.1 uncultured Puniceicoccaceae bacterium | reverse complement strand
CTCATAACCGCACAAATTACGCAGTAGCTTATTGGAGTTGAGATAATCAATCAGTAGCGTAGTGGTTCCAATTCCATAGATTGATTTAGCCAGGAATGCTAAAAAACAGGCTGAGGCGACTCTTAGGAGGTTGACCTCTGCCCTGGTAATCGAACTTGCCCAAGAAAACGATCCGGGCGTATCAGTTCTATCGCCTTGATGAATGCTTCATCTTTCGGGTTTAATTTTTCTTCAAAATGTTCTTCCAAATCAGGAAAAAGTGTACATTAAATTTTAGTGATTAAGTTTTTAATCGTGTGCATGTTCACCGCGTTAGGAATTTTTGCCTGCGTGGGGAGCATAAAAAGCAGTAATTGCGGATTAATGCAATTACCTCACGAAGATACTTTTTAAATCCACTCTTTCGACAGGCTCAGTACCTTGTTGAAAAGGCAAAGCTCCTGGAAGATATTCAAGGATTTACCAAGATTTTACGCATCGCCAAAATTCAGTTGTGTAATGTGCTGATGAAAAGAAACCAACTTCCGACCACTAGCTTCTAACTTCTTTTTTCAATTGAACCAAACCAAAACAGATAGATTGCCACAAGACGTGCGGGCTGAATACCCATTTGCGAGTAATTATTTTGAACAGCCCGGAATGTCAGAATCCGACGCTGCTGTTCGGATGCACTATCTGGATGAAGGCGAAGGCCCAGTGGTTCTTATGTTACATGGCAACCCAACTTGGTCGTTCTACTACCGTAACTTAATCAAAACGCTTGCTAGTTCAGGATTTCGTTGCATCGCGCCGGATCATATCGGTTGTGGGCTTTCCGACAAACCTCAAAAGTATCCTTACACTCTTGAACAACGCATCAGAGATATTGAGCGCTTGATCAATCATTTGGGCGTTCGTCAATTTAGCCTGGTTGTGCACGACTGGGGTGGTGCAATTGGCTGCGGATTGGCAGTTCGTCGACTGGAGGTTCTGGAGAAGTTGGTTGTACTCAATACGGCAGCCTTTCGCTCAAAACGGATTCCATGGCGTATTGCAGCCATTAAAGTCCCAGCCTTGGGTGAATGGATTATTCGCGGGTTAAACGGATTTGCCAGGCCGGCAATTTCGATGGCTGTGACATCGCCGCTTTCAAAACAAATAAAAAAAGGGTACTTGTGGCCTTACAGAAACTGGACTGATCGGGTAGCTATTTGGAATTTCGTAAAGGATATTCCATTGAGAACACGGCATAAAAGTTACGCGACTCTTCTGGAAGTGGAGACTGAGTTATTAAAGCTAAACGATAAACCGGTGCAAATTGTCTGGGGCGGTAAGGATTTTTGCTTTAACAAACATTTTTTTAAGCAGTGGTGTCAGTTATTTCCGGAGGCGGAAATTCACTTACATGAAAAATTCGGGCATTACATACTCGAGGATGGTGGTGATACGGTTTTGGAACAAATAAAGCTTTTTCTGACTGTCTGAGTTTAGTGAAAGCCTTCACTGCATCGTATTTTGTAGTCCTTTTAACGCTTTAAAGGGTGATGGCTTATACACATGTAGGTGCGCTTTAAATAGATTAATAAGAGATGCCTGTAAGTCTCATAACGGATTATGAAACTTGCCGTCTATTTACCGTAAGTGGTCGTAATATTATAAGGATAAGGCACTACAATTTTGCGAGTAAATTGGACCGTACCAAAGAACTCGCAACTTCTATTACTTACTATGAGACGTTTTACCCAAATTCTGCTCCTGACAATGGTGTCTAAAGCCAGCATCAATTCTGTTAGCGCTCAACCCGTGTTTAGTTGTTGCGCAAAGGACGATACGCATGTTAGTCGTCCTGATGAACATGCGCCAATCTCCATAATGGGTGACCACACTCACGCAAAGGGTAGCTGGATGGCCTCTTATCGTTACATGCGCATGGATATGGATGGTATGCGTCAAGGAGAGAGTCGTATTTCGTCAAGTGACGTTTTTGCCGAAGGCTTTATGGTTGCTCCAGAATCAATGACGATGGATATGCACATGTTTGGTGTGATGTATGGATTCTCCGAAAAATTAACGCTAACATTCATGGGTAATTACATTGATTCAGAGATGGATCACAGCGTCTCTTCTATGGCAGCAGGTATGATCAACGGTGGTTCCACTAAGTTTACCGCGAGAACCAATGGCATTGGCGATACAAAAGTTGGCGGCTTGTATCGTTTCTTTCTCAAAGATAATCAAAAAGCGCATTTCGGACTCAGCCTGAGCATGCCCACAGGTTCCACCAACAAAAAAGACCAAATTGCCGGCCCAGGTGGGCCGGCCACTCGTCGGCTGCCTGCTGCCATGCAACTTGGTTCAGGAACTTTCGATCTACTCCCTTCCATAACTTACGCTCAGCAGTTTGAAAATACATCGTTTGGGTTACAGGCAAATTCAGTCATTAGACTGGAAGACAAAAACAGTAATGGTTATCGCTTTGGTAATGTCTTTGGAATAAGTACTTGGGTGGGCCACAATCTCAGCGAATGGATCGGGCTCAATTTAGGTCTAAACTACACTTACACGGGTGAGTTAAGGGGTACTCAAGATGATGTAACACCAGCAACAGGTCGTACTGTTCCAACTGCTTTTGGCAACAATTTCGGAGGCGAACGGGTCGACGGTATTCTTGGGCTCAATTTTTATGTGCCCAAAGGATATTTAAAGAATCACCGACTGGCTGTTGATGTAAGGCTGCCTGTTTGGCAAGATATGAACGGTCTACAGCTTGAAATCGGTTCTACACTGACGATCGGCTGGCAAGCTTCTTTTTAGATTTCAAAGACAGCCTGAATCTCGACTATAGAATTTTTTGGCAGTCCGGTAACAGCGACCGCAGCGCGTGTGTGGTAGCCACGCTTGCCAAGGATTTCGACCAGAATGTCAGATGCGCCATTGATAACTGCTGGACTATCGCTGAAGCCAGGTAAAGCGTTTACAAAGCCATTCAACTGCACAACTTGCTTGATCTTATCAAGATTACCTAATTCTTTTTTGGCAACAGCGAGTAAGTTTAGCGCGCAAACACGAGCGCCCGCTTTGGCATAGTCAAGATCACGAGTATCGCAAACTTTGCCGGTATGCGTCATTTCACCATCAACCATACAGATTGCACCCGAGAGATAGAGTAGGTTGCTGACTCTTAGTGCAGGCACATAGTTTCCAGCCGGATTTGGTGCGGCAGGCAGTTCAATTTCAAGCTCAGTAAGACGTTGTTCGATAGTCATAAAGCAATTATGAGTACTCAGTGCGGAATTTCGAGTAAATATTTGTTTTGTCCCTAGCACCACTCAAAAAAAGATTTGGGCATTCTGTAGTCCAAATCGAAATCGTTATCGCAATCGATTTGGATTGAGGATGTCGCAAGCTCGGTACGATAACGACTTCAATTCCGATTCAATATCTGCAAACCTTTTAGAACGGAGTTTTCAGCTTTTTTGAAAGATCCGGTCGAAAAAATATACGTTTATCCAGCGAGGCAGTCTACCCGTGAGCAAATGAAGCACGTGATTGATTCTGAAGGTCTTGATGTAGACTGTGAAACAGTGAAGAAAGGTAGACCCTATCAACTTGTCTGTACGAAAAACAACGCGTCTTATGAACGTTCCCTTCGTATGCGAGCCAAAGACGAGCAACACCTGGAGGCGCTCCGTCAATTATGCACAAGGTTAAGTGGTTAAGGCTTTGTCGTCATCTCCTGTATACCGCAAGACAACCAATCATTTCCAAGCTATCCGGTGTGCAAGAATATTGAAAACCAGATGACCAAACACAGTCTGCATCGCAACAGATTAGTAAATCGTTTAGCAGATCAAAAATAAGCTAGATTGATCTTAATTTGAGAGAGCACCAGAGTCTAAAAATAGGTTGAAAAGATTCTATTTATGTTAATTCTGGAATCATGAAAACTACAGTCAACATTCCAAAAAAAGAAATTGAGGATGTGCTTAAATTCACAGGAGCCAAAACCAAAACAGAAGCAGTCAGCCTTGCGGTTAAGGAATATAATCGCCGTGTGCGACTGGTTAAACTGGCAGATAAGTTGGGTACTTTCGAGCGCTTTATTTCTAACGAGGAACTCAATCAATTGAGATCGGAAAAATGAGCCCTGTATTAGTCGATACTTCAGCCTGGATTGAAGCGCTTCGTAGAAAAGGTAATGTCGAAGTCAGAGAACATGTGAGGAGCCTGCTGCTCGAAGGTCAAGCCTGCTGGAATGAACTTATTCTGGCAGAATCGTGGAATGGCGCCCAAGGTAATGCTGAGAAAAAAATGATACGGGAACTGGAAACAGACATTCCTTTACTTCCAATTACCTCAGTAGTCTGGCAACGAACATGCAAACTGGCTGAAAAAGCAAGAGATCAGGGAAAAACGATTCCAACGACTGACATTATCATCTTTGCTTGCTGTGAATACCATAAGGCAGGATTGTTTCACAACGATCAACACTTTGATTGGTTAATGCAGTTATGAGTTATCTAAATCCTTTATTCAAAACCATAATCGCCGCAAGCAGATAAAAGATCTGTCCCACGCCTTCGTACCTCATACCAATTCTAGAAAAGGTTTGAACACGAGTACATACCTACTGCCAAACCGGCTATAATATTTGTAGCCGGACCTGTCTTGCTGGCTTGTACGATTTTTCTTACCGGACTAAATTTGCTTGAAGTGTAGTATTAATTGTTGCAAAAGTATTCGGGATAATATTAATCCTTAAAATATGGGATTAAAAAGTGAAAAACGGTACCAAAAACGAGTGGATGCAGTGGGTGCAGTTCAACGGGGAGAGTCACCTAAAGTAGTAGCGCGAGTAAT
>CAZUYZ010000257.1:0-10463 GCA_964624365.1 uncultured Puniceicoccaceae bacterium | reverse complement strand
TTTACAGTTTTAATATCGTAACTCTGCTTTCGGATAAAATTTCTCCAACCAGCTCATCATTGCGATAGTCAGAGTGATACTTTATAAGACGAATTCCGGCGGCAGAAAGAATTTTAGCGCAGTTGATACAAGGGAAATGCGTAATGTAAGCAGTTGCCCCTTCAAGAGAAACACCACGTCGAGCGGCATCACAGATTGCATTTTGTTCCGCGTGGACCGTTGCTTGCTCGTGGCCTTCACGAACGCGGGAATTATGAGGCGCCCCAGGCAAAAAGCCATTGTACCCTGCTGCAATAATTCTGTTTTTTTGTACACCTCCGGAAACAATGACACAACCAACGCGAAGTCGTTCACAGCTTGATCGTGATGCCATCAGTAATGCAGTTGCCATGAAATAAGCGTCCCAGGATGGACGCTCTGACCACGACTGAGTCAAAGAGTCTAGTTGATCAAGCATTGCGACATCACTACTTAAATCAATATCCTGCTCTTCCGGTTTTTCGTTCATTACGGTTCTGCTCTCTAAAATTAAACTCTGGCTTAGAATCACCAGAAAAACACTCGTATTAAAAGATACCCAACCGGCAATCTTGCGAGTACATCCGGACGCTGTAACCAGCGAACAACTAATTGATCCAACATTTCATTTCCTGAAGTTTCGTTCAAGGTCGGAGTTCCGAGAATCGGACCGTCACCTAACCTCCGGACTGTAAATGTCACAGGGCGAGGCAGTTCAAATGACCTCAAGGGCTCAAGATCAACTGCCATCAAGGTGGCCGGTTTCTGGGGATCATCAATTACAGAAATTTCTGCTATGGGCGTTGTTTGCTCAAAAGGCAAAGTCGCTTCTACCGAACGTCCAAATTCTTCAAAGAAACGCCAGAATCGAGATGTCAGCAAATCGGATGGTTGTTTGATTCTGAAATCTTCCTCAACGAGTGAACTTTCCGGCTCCAGCTCACTGAGCAACTCAACTTTCGGATCAAATCCTCGGAGTTCTCTCGGTGGCGAATTCTCAAAATCAACCTCAATCAGTTGAGAGGAATTCCAAACTGTCGGAATAAACAGAGGCGACGAATCGAACAAAATTGCGTATTCTTCCAATTCAGCATCTTTTTTCAAAAAATCCTCCGAAACAAAAGTAACGTAAGGCTTAGGATTTTCGCGACTTGGCAGATAAACAGCGCTTAGCCGGAAAAACACAAACACCAAAATGTGCAAAATAATGGCGCCCCAAAGACCAATTCTCAGAAGTAGCGGTATTGACTCACGCGAACGCAAGGTCGCATTTTTCGATTTCCGGGACATCGTAGCAAATCATCGAGTAGGAAATACAAAACCATTCTCTTCCCCCGGAAGCCTCAGCACACCTGTTTTTGAGTTATTAGCAGGCTGCTTTGGGTCAGCTGCGACTTGAACTTCATCAAATCCTGACTTACGCGCCATCTGACAGAGTTCGAGAAAGTTTTGAATATCCATTGAAGCGCCTGCTTTCACCAACAAAACAGGCGATTGTGCACCGCTGTTTTCAATGTATTTTTGAAACGCCTGCTCAATCGAATTCTCCTGATAGACACTTCCGTCAAAAAACAACATTCCACTATTTGAAATAGTCAGAACTGCTATCTCAACAGCATTTTGTTGTATCGACAGTTCAGTATTTGGTAAATCTACACGAACTCCGGGAAATACCAGATAACGAGTGAATAAAAGACCTATTAACAAAGCCAGAACGATCAGGTCGAATAAAGGAACCATATCCAATTTTATCTCCGGAGCCTTGAGATGACGCTTTAATCCAAAAGGTGAAGTCAATTCACCAAAAGCCTGTATCGACTCCCCATCGGCTGTTTCCTTACGCACGCTCATCGTCACTCAACAAACTCATCACTGGAGTTCTCTACTGTGTCACCAACAGTCAGTAACTCATACAAAGTGTGCCCCGCCCACTCAAAATCATGTACCAGCGCCCGAACACGCCCAAAAAGAAAATGATGCGCTAATGTTGCTAAAATACCCACCGCGACACCGAAGGCTGAGCTGATCAACGCCTCAGCCAGCAGACGGCTGAACTCGCTACTGTTGCTATTCAAGCTTTCCAACTGATATAGCACCTGCAGAGCGGCAATTAAAGTCCCCAAAAAACCCAGAAGAGGTGCAATGCGAGCCAAGGCTGCGAGCGTACCAATGCGCCGCTCAAGCAAAGGAACTTCGATAATCGCCGCAGCTTGAATAGCAGCACGAATATGCTCACCGGTCTCTTCATAATGCAAGAGCGCTGATTTCACAATTCGAGCCATGGGCCCAGGCGTATCCTCGCAAAGAGTCAGCGCCTCCACCAATCGTTTTTTGCGCACCAGGTTTTTAATACCACTCAGGAAATCCTCACTACCAACCTGCCCTTTGTGAAGAAACAGAGCTCGCTCGATGAAGAGCATCAGGCATAGCACACTAACAAGGAGTAGTGGATACATGACGGGACCCCCTTGGAAAATAAATGTGTCTTGGAGATAACTCATCGCTTAATTTTACTCTTCGATTACCAATAATCGAGTTGCTCTGGATTGTGCAAGATTTCGCCCAGGAAGATTATAAGCAATCATTTTTCGATAGATTCGACGCGCCTCTGTTAACTCACCCTGCCCTTCCAGCGAACTACCCAATTCGAGTAGTAGTCGCGACATCCAATAACGTCCGGTTGCACCAAGCTGGATTCCATCCTCAAGGAGAAACTGACTAACAATCAGGGCAAACGCCTCCTGAGCATCATTTTCTGCACCACTTTGCTGCAGCGCAAAGCCCCACTTAAATCCGACTTCCACTTTAAAATCAACCGGGAGATTTGGAATATCGAGCAACTGTTCCAACTTGAGCGCAATATTCCGAAATTGCGCCGGATCTCTTTTTGCCAGAGCCAGCATACACTCCGCACGCGATAACTCTGCCAGGTAACGGCGCGAGTGCTCCGGAAACGAACGAATCAAATCTTCATAAATAATCTGAGCTGCCGCGAAATCGTTCATCTGTCGCAATAAATTTCCCTGCCTGAGTCGCGCAAAGAAATACAGTGGATGATTTGGGTAGCGTTTTGTAAGATCGTCAAAAATCCGTACTGCATCCACAAATTTATCGGCCCCAAGACGTCCGCTATAAATACCGGCTTCATAAAGCGCCTGAGGAGCCAAAGGGCTTGATTCATAATCCGAAGCAAGACTCAAAAGCGCCTCTTTAGCCGCTTTGAAATCTCCAATCGATGCGTAATACCCTGCCTCAGTCAGATAAGACTGTTCTGCAGCTGAACTCTTCGCAAAATCTGTTCGCAGCGTTTTGAGCAGCGCGATACCACTTGCAGATTCGCCAGTCTTAATCAATAAATCTGCCTTTAGTAGCAATACTTCTGTGCGTAAAAGTTCTATCTCCGAATCATCAAGAGCACCTTCGGGAATGGATTTAATGCGCTCAAGCAAAGCATCCGCATTTGAATGCAAGCCTTCTAACCTACTCAAGAGCATCATAAGCCGCAATTCGAACCAGCGAAACCTTAAATCCAAAGCCGTTGGCACAGAGCGTTTACCACTATCTGTCAAGAGTGACTGCACCCGCGACAATGCTCCATCTAATTGGCCATTTGCTTGCAGAGCTAAAGACACATTCCACTCTGCCTGCCATCGATCAGCAACCGGGATACGTCCTTCTAAATCAGCATCTTCCAAGTATTTTAATGCGATATCAATCTGTCCAGACCGAACGGCTGCTGTAATCAACGGCAGGAAGAAATCTTCTAGCTCACCAGATACTTCACTTTTCTCAATCGCTATCTGATAAAAATCGACTGCATTGAGATAGTCCCCATTCAAAAAGTAACAATCGCCGATTAGCCGATTAACGATCTGGCGATCCGGCAAAACCTCTGATTGATCGCGCATTCGTACCAGAAAATCAGCTGCCGCCCTGTATTGGGGTGGCTTTTTTTGCAACGATGCATACGCTAAAAGACGATAGACGTTTGTGATATTACTCAATCCCGGAAATTGCTCTAACAATAGCTTAGCATCTGTTTCTGCAACTTCAGTCTCACCACGTTCCAACGCAATTTGACTGCGTAGATAATACAACTGCCCAAGCATTGGATGTGGCTCTTTCTGAGCAATTAGAATATTCAGAAAATCGGCCAACTCATCCTGCACTGAGGGATCATTCTGACTGGCAAGCAGTTGCAATGCAGTTGCCAAAGTCTCTCGATTTTTTCCTTCACGTAATAACGTCCTCAATGTATCGCGACCACTTACAGTATCGACACCATACAAAACACTTTTTAGCAACAGCAACTGTTCACGCTGACGGTTTTCGTACCCGGCGCCAACGGTCGCCAGTTCCAGATTGATAATCTCAATCGCCTCTTCAGTGTTCCCTTGTCCGTGAAGAATAATTACGTATTGACGAACAAACGGATAAGCCGCAGCCGTCCCAGAAAGACGATTCCAGCGATTTCGTACACTTTTGATAAGCGACTGATCCGTTGGCGCTCGTAAAAATGCTTCCCGCAAGATCAAACCGTCGAAAAAAGCTTTTTGCGCCTCTGTAAGCGCCGCCTCCCGAGCCTTTTTGAATGCATCACCAACCTCTTGCGTCAAACCAAAGACTTCTGCCGCCAAGCCTTCCAGCAAAAAGAACCAAGGCATATCTTCAGCCGGTAAAGCTGATGCATCCAATTGGGCCAAGCTTCTACTTAACAAGTTCTCGTCTACTTTTCGACCATCACCGTAAGCACTGATTGCCAGATACAAATAGTATGCATCCGTTCTATAACTTTTCGGTAGACTTTTTAAAAGAGCACGCGCTGCTACAAACTGCCGCTGTGAAATCAGAGTCTTTGCCAGTTGCAGCTGCAATCGTGCAAAGTCATCTGCTGAAAGTCCTGGCATTTGCAGCAGATCTCGGCATAAATTTTCCGAAAGTGAAGTTAATCCGGACTGCAGAAGTCGGTCCACAGCATCCATTTGCCATTCCAGAACCAGTCTTTGATCATCTTCCAGTTGGTTTGATTTTTGGCCGGTCAAAGATATCTGGGCATGCAAAGCAACTGCCAAAAAAACAGATAGAAGCACGCCAAATATGAAGTATCTCTTCAGACAAATAGACACGATAGAATTTTATTATAAGTAGCCCAAAAACAAATGACAAAGAGTCTTCCTATTAGTTGTAAAAACATTCCTATCATTCAGTTATCAGGGGCAATTAAAGTGCGAAGCAACCCTTAACTTTACAAAATACCGTCATCTGCTAAACCAAGATCCATCAGACTATCAAGAATGTACGAAAATCCATCCAACTGTTTGAGTTGATCAATTGTCTTGTTACTGGAAAGTCGAATGAAAAACTGCTCTTTGCGGAGGTTTAGGCCATGATGCCTGACGTCAATAAGAGCGCCGAAAATATTTGGATTACCGTGCTGTTTGTAAGCATATGCCTTACTACCTACCAGATGCCAAAAGTAAACATGCTGACGATCGTTTTTGGTTTTGTAGACTCCATATTCGGCAGGTTGAAATTTTACAGCACCATGCTGGAAAGGAATGCTATATTCACGCTTTGTGCATGCCCACCCATTCAGTACCCAGCAGGTATCCGGAGTGTGTGCTCCGGCCCAACGATAGGGGGCTTTTCCTGAACTCCAGTATGCGACGTAAAGTCCGACTTTGGAATCTTCTTTCACAAAAGACCTAAAAATAGCATCGTCAAAGTTTAGAAACTTGGAATCACGCTTACTTGCCTCAGGTGTACCTGCTATTTCCAAGTCCTGCACCTTCCAGCCGGACAATTCACTAGGCAACACTTCGGACAAATTTCCGCTAAAATTCGGCTCAGGTGGCGGAATCAGGACGAAATAAGCCTGCATTCCAAGCACTGTCAAAAGAGTGAGGATACCAACAAAAAGAACTAATTTTTTCATCACATTTTAATTGCTTTCAGAAAGATTGCGGACGGGATTTATTCAAACAATTTGTTCTTCTTGTAATTAATCAAGGAAGCCGTAATTTAAACTTATTATGATTGAACTCGTAAAAAAAACAATGCTCGCAGGTGTCGGAATCGCTGTTGTAACCAAAGACAAGGTACAAGAATCTCTTAACGAACTTGTGGAACAAGGCAAGCTGACCAGAGAAGAAGCCGCCGAAATGTCTGACAAAATCGTCCAGGAAAGTAAAGAGCGGACAGAGAAGACGAAGGCAGAAACAGGGCAGCTTTTTAACGAGATACTGCAAAAGGCCAACCTGGTAACCAAAGATCAGTATGATGCTTTGGCAGCCCGGGTGACCGAACTTGAAGGGCGACTTCATAGAGAATTTCCAAATCAAGACTGATACAGTAAGCTTTGAATAGTTGCAGCGCTGTGAAAACTACATTTCACTTCGATGTGCGTGTTCAAGCAAACTTATCAAGGCCAGACTTTAGCGCCTGGTGTGGGTCATGAAAAACCTCTTTTGGAATGAAACCATTTAACTATTTAGCGAACGCAGTTAGAGCGCCTGAAATTGTGGCGATCCTTGTGCGTTGGGGATTTGAAGATCTTTTGTTAAAACTGGATACCCCAAAGTTTTTGTTGCAAAATCTTGTCCGTAAAAAAATCGCCCATCTAACGCCCTACGAACGAGTGCGTAACGCCTGCGAAGAGTTAGGGCCCATATTCGTCAAATTCGGCCAAATCTTAAGCACGCGTCCAGACCGCTTGCCTGAACAGCTGGTCATGGAGCTAAAAAAGCTCCGCAGCCAAGTAAAACCACAGCCGTATGCAAAAATAAAACAGGTCCTACTCAAAGATTTGGGTTCACCACTAGACGAAATTTTTCAAGAGTTTGGACAGGAGCCAGTGGCCGCTGGTTCGTTGGGACAAGTCTATAAGGGGCAGCTGCGGGCTAATGGCAGATGGGTAGCCGTCAAAGTTCAACGTGTAGACGTACGCAAAGTTGTTTCATCCGATCTGGAAATAATGGGCTGGTTCGCCCGCCAGTTACACAATCGGATCGAAGAGTTGAAGCCCTATAATCTGCCCACTCTTGTTGAAGAGGTAGAAAAACGACTTGAAAAAGAACTGGATTACCGCAACGAAGCAAGTAACGCAGAGATCTTTAGAGCCCTGAATAGAGATTTCGAGAACGTTTTTACTCCGAAAGTGCATACAGAATTCACAACTCAGCGAATTCTTGTGACTGATTGGATAGAGGGCACTCACCCACATGATGCTAAACTGGAACCCGAAAAGGCCCGTAAACTGGCAAAGCTTGGTGGAGAGTCCGTATTTCACCAAATCGTTGGAACCGGCTTCTTCCACTCTGACCCACACTCAGGCAACACACTAATTACTGACGACAAGAAAATCTGTTGGCTGGATTGGGGACAGGCCGGGCAAATCACGCTTGAGATGCGCTACCTGCTAGCCAGTCTCTTGGCGGCGATTACAGACCAAGATGCGGAAAGAGTCATACATATCGCAGAACGCATGGCAGAGAACAATTATCGAGTTAATCGACGTGCGCTTAGCAAAGAAGTTACCTTTCTACTCAACAAGTATCGCAACTTTGGTCCATCCGGAACTAAGATCGGAACTGTGGGTTTGGAAATGCTTTACATTTTCGGACGCAATGGAATAGAAGTCTCCGGTGATTACGCTTTGCTCTCGAAGGCAATCCTCTGTGTAGAAGAAACCGCACGCACGCTGGATCCTGATTTCGATATCATGAGCGTAGCACAGCCATTTTTATCGGAACTTCGCAGAGAGCAATTTAGCCTGCAAACGATTAAACGCCTTATGGTTTATCCGTTCACAAAGACTTTCCGCACAATGCAACTGCTACCGGAAACAATTCAACGCATCTTACGGCGCATTGAGAAAGAAGACCTGCAAATAAATTTCCATCATACCGGAACAGAGCGACTCGAAGAGACATTTAATTCGTCAATGAACCGGTTAACGATCGGAGTAATTTTAGGATCGTTAATCATTGGGTCTTCACTGGTCATTACAACGGGTGTCGGCCCTCTACTTTGGGGATTTCCTACTATCGGAATTTTAGGATTTTTAGTCTCGGGAGTCCTTGGCATTTATATAGTTGTCTCTATTCTGCGCAAAACCCATTAACCCAGATATAATTTACTGGAAGTAGCTATGCTCGACGAAGCCTTGGAAATAAACCAATCATTAAATTCAGAAACAAGACTGGCTCTGCTTCGAATACTCTGGCGCAGTCGACTGGGAGACCTGCGTGAACAAAGTCTAATAAGACAGGGCAAGGGATGGTTTCACATTTCCGGCATGGGCCATGAAGCCTTTGCGGCAATTGCGATGTATATGGAAGCTGACGACTATGCATTCCCCTATTATCGCGATCGCGCATTTTGCCTGCACCGTGGTGTCAGCGACTTTGACATGGCGCTTACTTTTTACGCGAAACGTGATTCATCCAGTGGTGGTCGTCAGCTAACGGGCCATTTTAGTGATCGCAAACGGAACATCTGGAGTCACCCCTCACCCGTAGGCGCTCATCTTTTGCCTGCCTGTGGCGCGGCATGGGGAATCCAGCTCGATGGCAAATCAAACATCGTCTATGCCTCTCTAGGCGAAGCTGCTGCGCGACAAGGTGATTTCTTTGAAGCCGTCTGTTTTGCCAAAGAACGCAGACTACCGATTGTCTTTGTAGTACAGGACAACCGCATCGCCATCAGCACCCCAACCGCCCGAACCAATCCAATATCGCTGGGCGTTCTCGATACGAGTGAGTGGATTCGCGTGGATGGCAGTAAAATCGAATCGGTAGCGGAAGCAGGACGGATCGCCGTAGAGCGAGCACGCTCAGGAAAAGGCCCGGCATTTATTTGGTGCGATGTGGAGCGATTTTCAAATCACTCAAGCGCAGATGACCAACGTATGTACCGCGCTGCGGGCGAGCTCGAAGCCATGAATGAGCGCGACCCGATACAACATTTGCAGGACCTGATGATTGCAGAGGGTCAATTGGACAAGGAGCGGGCCACCGTCATTGAAGACGAAGTCCGTGAATCCATTAAAAACGCCTACCTTGCCGCCAGCAAAGCAGACGATCCCATTGCAGAAGAATACCGCTTGCAATTGACTGGACCGGAAGCTACAGTGGCAGAGCCTGAAATTGAGCTGGATAAGTCGTGTAGAATACTGGATGCCGTTAATAAAACCTTTCACTCTGCGCTCGACCAAATGCCGGAGGTTGTTTTCTTCGGCGAAGACATCGCCGATCCAAAAGGAGGTGTTTTTAATCTGACAAAGGGCCTTTCCTCCAAAGATCCGGCACGTGCAGTCAATTCGCCTCTGGCGGAGTCAACTATTATGGGAGTTGCTGTCGGGCTAGCTTCTTATGGCAAGCGCCCCTGCTTTGAGATACAGTTTATCGACTTTATCTATCCGGGCTGGAACCAGTTGGTATCCAATATGGCCACACTGCGCTGGCGCAGCTTTGGCCAATGGACTTGTCCATTGGTGATTTACGCTCCCTGCGGTGGTTATCTTCCCGGGGGCGCTCTTTGGCATAGCCAATCAGGCGAGTCTTCATTTGCTCAAATTCCCGGCATACTTGTGGTTGTTCCATCGACGCCCGGGGACGCCGCAGGACTTTTCTGGACTGCTCTGCAAGGCAATGATCCGACAATCGTCCTACTACCGAAACATCTCATCTGGGCTGAACTGCCCACGCCGGAATCCGTTTCCGCAGTTCCGCTCGGACAGGCTAGAATTGTCCGTAACGGTGATCTACTCACCTTAGTAACCTGGGGGAATTGTATCGAGCTGGTAGAAGAGACTCTGGAATCAATGGAATCTGAACTCGATGTTGAGCTAATCGATTTGCGATCCATTGCTCCGTGGGACAAGGAAACGATAACAAATTCGGTTATCAAAACCGGACGTCTCATGATTGTACAAGAAGACAATATCAGTTCCAGCGTTGCTCAAATGATCGTTGCTGAAATGTGCAGCCTGCCCAGAGTATTGGAAAATCTTAAAGCTCCGCCGGTCATAATATCGAAAGAAGATGTACACGTTGGATTTAATCCAATCTATGAATACGCAGCATTACCTGATAAGGAACGTGTTATTGCCGGACTGGAAAAACTGCTTTCGACAACATTAAAAACATCGCTCGTGCCAAGTGAGGTGCATTTAAATTCTGAAACCAAGGCCCCCGAACATTCAAACGCTGAAGCCACACAAGCTCAGGTTGCTAACAACTTATCCCAAATGTCCAAAACTATAACCGTTCCCATTCTTGGCGAAGGTATTCGCACTGCCCGCGTAGTTACTATCCTTAAAAAGGCTGGCGAGATCGTCAAAGCAGATGACCCACTGTGTGAAGTGGAAACTGATAAGGCAGTTTTTCCAATAGAATGCGATGCGGACGGTATTCTGGGTGAGTGGCAGATACGTGAAGACGACG
>CAZUYZ010000256.1:0-5265 GCA_964624365.1 uncultured Puniceicoccaceae bacterium | reverse complement strand
TCAACGCGCCAAAAGGCGTGCCTTCACAGCTCAGCAATATCTTGTACAACAAAATCTTACAAAACCTCATCGACCTCTATTCACGAATCTAGCCATTCTGTGAAAATAGTGGAGAAGTCGGTAACCCGCAAAAGTGTAAATCGGCTTAGTCAGTCTGTAATTCATTCAAGACTTGAAAGAAGTTAGGAAATGTTTTGCCGCAGCATGTTGGGTCTTTAATTGCGAGCCAGGGTTTACCGTCCCCCAGCAGGTCAAAACTTCCCAGAATTCCAAAACTCATGGCAAACCGATGATCTTCATAAGTCTCAATTTCCAAGAGTCGTTCGTTTATGCGGCCTCGTAGTGCACGGGTACGTAGTTCATCTATTTGAGAAGAAATAGTAAGCGCGTCGCTGTCTTCTTTGACAAGCTGGCCCAGTTTTGAAAGTTCGTTGGCCATGCCAGCTATGCGATCGGTTTCCTGATGGCGAGTATGACCAATGCCTGAAATACGTACTGACCCGCCGAGCAATGGTGAAATGGCAGCATAAGTCAAAAATGTGTCCGAAAATGTGTTGAAATCGATTTCGTGATGTTCGCTGGAAATTTTCAAGGCACTTCCTCTTTCAACTAACCATTGATTTTTTGCTGGCGTGATCTCAAGTCCGTGATGCGCTAGCACTTCGGCAAAGCGAGCGTCGCCTTGAAGCGGTTCTGCTTTGAGATTTGCAAGTCTGAGCTGGCCTCCCTGGACTAATGTTAGCGCTAGAAAGTAACTGGCCGCAGAAAGGTCGGGCTCAATAGAGTAGATTTTGTCTTTGGGCGCTCTGTAACAAAGCTTTTCAAGCTTATACGTATTGTTACCATCATCCCGAACTGGAGTTGACCCGAATGCTTCACGCATCTTAAGCGTAATCGCAATGTAGGCAGGGCGCACGTTTGTACAGGTTAGCTGTATGTCGCCGGAACCTGCGGGGGCCGACAATAGTAGGGCGGATAAAATTTGACTGCTGGCGCTAGCATCGACCTCAACGCTGCCACCTTTATAACCTCGAGTCTTGATCGTAAATGGAAAGTGTTCGGGTTCACCATGAAATTCAAATTCAGCCGCATTAAGTGTTCTCAAAGCATCAATCAGACCCGACATAGGTCGACTACGCATCGCAGTATCTCCGTCGAGCTGGTAAGTTCCGTCAGGGTGGAGCGCCAAAAAAGCGGTTAGGAAACGAGCGGCGGTGCCAGCATTGCCTACATGGATTGATGCTGTGCTGTTTGGAATCCTGCCACCTTCGCCGCGAACATGAATTGATTGCGAAGAAGGATCGGATGTACATTGAAAGCCAAGCCCTTCAAGCGCTTCAAGCATAATGTGGGTATCACGGCTGAACAAAGCCCCTTCCAAGTGTGTTTCACCGTGGGCTAATGCGGCCAGAATCAGAGCACGATTGGTGATGCTTTTCGAGCCAGGTAACTGTACATGATTGCTTAGACCTGATCTGAGTGGTTTTATTGGAAGGGGATCCGTCATTTTAAAAAGAGCTGGAAGTCAAAAAATAGCGTGAGCACCAACTCGAGTTAACCTTGCTGGAACTGGTCTCGGTAGATTTTGCCTTGTTCCAGAAACTCCAGGATTTGTTCGGTTTTATTTTCAGTCAGCGCTATCTTTAGTTCGTCCAGTTTCCGTTCAAAGCCTGTAATCGCTTGTAGAATTTCATTACGGTTCTGTTCTAAAATTTGTTTCCAGAGTTCAGGATCGCCGGCGGCAATACGTGTCGTATCTCGGAGACCACCACCTCCAAGAGTTTGCCAGTTTGAGTCCTTTTCTGCCAGATACTTGCATAGCGTTGAAGCTAAAACGTGAGGAAGATGGCTAACGTGGGCGACAATTGCATCGTGTGTTTGCGGTGTGAAAACGCTTACGCGCATTCCCAGTGATTCCCAAAATCTATTTAGCAATTGGGTCATTTCGGCGGCTGTGCCAGCCATTGGTGTCAGCATGCATGCTGCTCCTTTGAATAGGTCAGCACGCGCATTTTCCATACCCGCTTGCTCTGAACCCGCCATCGGGTGAGATCCAATGAATACTGCCGAAGTATCTTTGAAAAGGTTTTGGGCCTTTTCGCAGATTAAGCGCTTGGTACTTCCTACATCACTCACCAGAGTGTTTGTTTTCAGTGCGGGTTTTATTGTTTTTAGCAGAGATGAAATTACATTTACCGGAGTGCAGAGAAGGACAAAGTCACTGTCTACAACTGCTTTTTCGGGAGACTCAAATATATCGTCGCACCAATTCAGGTGTCGGCATTTTTCACGGGACTGGTGACTTCTAGCCCAAACGACGATTTTTGTAGCCGAGCTATTCTGTCGGACCGCCATGGCCAGTGAAGCGCCCAGAAGTCCAGGACCTATTATGGTAATTTGCTGAAACATAGAAAATATATAAACCTGAGATTATTCAGCTACTGTGCAACTTTCCAAATTGCTGACAATAAACATTTGCTCTTGGGATTTTGCGTTCTTTATTAAACCTGAATAATTTAAAAATTCCACTTTGTATGACCAAGCCAAAGAGAAAGCTTTCAAGTTATTGGCGCCTCATTGTAGATCAACGCAGGTATTTGTTGATCGGGCTGGCAATAGTTGTTTCGTGCACGGTTGTCTGGGGAGGCCTTCTTCTTTTGAGCAAGTCAGGGCCGAGTAAGGTTAGGCCGGAACCTGCAAAAAGTCCAAAAACGCCTACTGGAGAATCGGCAAATTCGTCTAACAGAACAAAAAAATCAGCCAAAGAGTTCATGGCGAAGAGCGTTATGCTAGAGGAAGAGGCGCAGTTAAAAATGAACTCGAGTGATTTCAAAATGGCTTCAGATGCTTATGAGAAAGCTGCGCAGCTACAGAAAATTATCAATCGCGATTATCCGCTTAGTCAGTACAGCGACGCGAGCCGCTTTGTGAAGTTACAGCTTGAGGCAAAAAATGCCGCAGCGGAGCCTCTTTTTCTAGAAAGCATGAAGTGTGAACAGCAAGCTGAATCTTTTTTAAAAAAGGGTGACTTTGAGTCAGCCAATGAAGCTTTTAATTGTGCTATATATAAACAACAGCAGTTGAATATGGAGCATCGCGACGCGCATCGGTCGAGTGCTTCCCGACTGCGAATGCTAGAGAACAGATTGGCTGAACTGAAGTCAAAAGAACTCAGTTTCAAAATTTCAGCTTTATCAAAGCAGGCGCATTCATTCGCAGAGCTTGAGGAATTGGAAAAATCTTTAGATTCTTTGCAAGAGGCGGCTCTACTACAGGAGCAGCTCAATGCCAATTTTCCTGACAGCTCTTACGCTTCACCAAAACGTCTTGATGAGTTTATAAGGAGAGGGCAAGTTGCCGGAAGTTTTTCGTTTGCCCAGGAGTTAAGAGAGCAGTCCAAGCAGCTCATGCAGTTGCTGGCACAACGTAGTACATCCGAGGCGACATCATTGCTTGTGGAGCTAAAAGATAAACTTCAGGAATTCGAAGAGATGTTTCCATTAAGCCCTTTGATTGATGAGCAGCTGAAGGCAAAGATAGTTTATTTGCACCGGAAAAAGGAACAGATCCCGGATATTCAGGATCAAGTGTACGATGCGTTCATACCTGTTCCCGATATTGAAGGCATTCAGATGCTTAATTCGGAAATTTCGCAGTCTTTGTATGTGCAGGTGATGGATTCGAATCCGAGTCGAAATCCATCAGATGTGCATCCGGTCGATTCCGTAAGTTGGACGGAGGCGACAGTTTTTTGTGAGCGGATGTCCTGGATAATGGGTAAAGAAGTGCGACTGCCGACGGAAGAAGAATTTCGCAAAGCTTTGTCAGAGTTTAATTCTCCGGCAGCAAGTGACTCAATCTGGAGCGCCTCTACTGCCAAGGGTATCTCGCAACCAACGGGTCGGAAAAACCCTCTGCCAAGTGGGTACTTTGATTTGCTTGGAAATGTTAGCGAATGGCTGGCAAATGAAGAATTTATGGAATCAAAGACAGCATACAATATAGGCGGAAACGCACAGGATGGTCTGAAGACAATCCTTGAGATACCAGTGCGCAAGTTACAGAATACGGAGCGTAACCGTATGATAGGATTTCGTATAGTTGTTCAGTCGAACTAAGTCAATGATGAGGCTTCAGCCTCACTTAATAGCATCGATTACATCGTCGATTTTATCTGCCATCTTGATTAGTCTGAGTCGGCGAGCCGAGCGGCAGCATTTGGATATATCGGAAAGTGTCGCAAGGTGCCCTTCAGTATCACCGAGAGGACTGAGCAGCAGGAATACGCAGTCAATGTTCTTGTCTTCATCAGGAATTCGAAGACTATTGGATAGTAGCATCACGTAGCAAATACGTTGCTCAAGTTCTGCATTGTAGATATTTGGAATGATCGCGCCGTGACCCAGGTGAATTGGAAAGACGTTTCTTTGTGCACCTAGAATTTCAAGTATCTCTGATTCTGGTGTGCTTTTTATGGCGTCTGAAGCTACTTTTGCGATTTGCTGATAAAGATCATCAACGTTCTCACCGCTGATTTTAGAAAATCCGCCATTTTGCAAAGCACGCAATAGGAATCCGCCTGAATTGTGCAGGCAAATAATTTCGTCTTCATCTTTGACGATTTCTTTAAGTTCTGAATCTTTTGTCACAGCTTTGAGTAGTTTGCCTCTTCGAATGTAAAGCGGATGCCAATCGCCAGCAGGCAGCTTTTTTCCTTCCTCCCAGATCACCGATTCCAAACGGTTTTCCTCCTGTAGAAGTTCGCTGCTGACGATGGTTGGTCGTTCCAGATTACCAAAGATCGGATTACCAGTCAGCTGATCATTTTTTGAGAAGTAATCGTAGGGGATCCAGCCGGAAACTTTTTCACTGTCGAGCACTTCAGCCCAGCGCTGCATTAACAGTTGATTCAATTCTATATTATCAGTTAGCGCCAGTACTTGGCCAGCGCCAAAAAGCTGCTGTTCTTCCTCATAAAGCTGTTCCGCTTCGAGAGCATCACAGCGTATTGCTTGAAGACCATCTTTCTTGGCGAGGTCAATATTAGTTGCATTGGCATCAAGCAAAATGACCCTTTGTTCGTTTTTACTTCCCAGTTGCTTGGCTAGAGATCGGCCAAAATAGTGGGCTCCAATAATGACCAAATCATTTGGAGCAGGGCGTTGAAGCCTTAGCATTCTAGCGACAACGCCAGCTGATAGACCTTGTATTAATACCGTTGCACAGATGATTGAATAAACAAATGACTCCATAAGTGCGGCTTCC
>CAZUYZ010000255.1:0-2866 GCA_964624365.1 uncultured Puniceicoccaceae bacterium | reverse complement strand
TACAACAATTCCCACGAAGAAAAGTCAGGTGTTTTCAACTTATGCGGATAATCAAACTGCTGTTGATATCAATGTTTTACAAGGTGAACGCCCGATGGCAAACGACAATAAAATCCTTGGCAACTTCCGCTTGGATGGAATTCCGACGGCCGCTCGCGGCGTTCCACAAATCGAGGTCACATTCGATATCGATGCAAACGGAATACTCAATGTGAATGCCAAGGACAAAGGAACCGGCAAGGAGCAAAAAATCACAATCACTGGTTCATCAGGTCTTGATAAAGAAGAGGTTGAAAAACTTAAGCGCGAAGCCGAGGCACATGCTGCTGAGGACGAGGCTTCAAAGGCAAAGGTTGAAGCTCGCAATGAACTCGACAACCTTGTTTATCAGGCTGAGAAGCAGATTAATGATTTAGGCGATAAAATACCAGCGGACAAGAAAACAGAACTCGAAGCTGCTATCAAAGAAGGTAAGTCGGTTTTGGAAAACCAGGAAGCTGATGCTGAAGCGCTTAAAGCGCCAAAGGAACAGATAACAAACATCATGCAATCTTTTGCTGAGGAGATGTACAAGCAACAGGCTGCTGAGGGTGCTGCTGCAGGGGGTACAGATCCACAAGCATCTGCAAGCAGTGATGATACGTCGTCCGAGCCCAAAGCAGCGGAAACTGTCGATGCCGACTTCGAAGTCGTTGATGAAGAAGACAGCAAGTAATACTTAACTATTTTGTGTGTAATTACCTTTGTTGTATTACGCACCCTCAAGAATAAACATACAACATCAGAAAAATTAGAAATGAAAATTAAACCACTCGGTAATAACGTACTACTCAAGCGCATCGAAGAAGATGAGCAGGTTCGTGGCGGCATCATTATACCTGATTCTGCCAAGGAAAAGCCTCAGGAGGCCGAAATCGTAGAAGTTGGCACTGGCAAAATTGATCACAATGGCAACTTAATTCCGATTGATGTCAAACCAGGCGACAGAGTCATTGTTCCTAGCTATGGAGGCACCAACATCAAAATTAAAGGTGAAGTACACACTCTCCTGACTTACGATACAGTACTCGCTGTCATTCGCTAAAAAAAATCACTCTAAACAGACACAAATAACAAATAACTATTATGGCTAAACAAATTTTATTCGACGAAAGCGCGCGTAAAAAAATCCTTAAAGGTGTAGAAACTCTTTCACGCGCAGTTAAGGTAACACTTGGACCCAAAGGGCGCAACGTGTTGATCGACAAGAAATTCGGCGCACCGACTGTGACTAAGGACGGTGTATCGGTTGCCAAGGAAATCGATCTCTCCGATCCATATGAAAATATGGGTGCACAAATGGTTCGCGAAGTTGCTTCAAAAACAGCAGATTCAGCAGGTGATGGAACAACTACAGCTACTGTGCTGGCCGAGTCGATCTATCGTGAAGGTATCAAAAACGTGGCTGCCGGAGCAAACCCAATCTACCTTAAACGTGGCATAGATAAAGCTGTTACAGCTGCAACGACTGCATTTGCCAGACAGAGCAAAAAAGTAAAAGATCGTGAAGAAATTCGCCAAGTCGCTACTGTATCTGCAAACTGGGACGAAGAAATTGGCAACATCATTGCTGATGCAATGGATCGTGTTGGTAAAGATGGCACAATAACCGTTGAAGAAGCAAAAGGCATCGAAACATCTCTGGATGTTGTCGAAGGTATGCAGTTTGATAAGGGCTATTTATCGCCTTATTTCTGTACCAATGCAGAAAGTCAGGAAGTTAACTTCGAAGATGCTCACATTCTCATTTACGAGAAGAAGATCAGCAATCTTCAGGATATTCTTCCACTTCTTCAGTCGGTTTCAAAAACAAACAAACCTCTTCTTATTATTGCAGAGGATGTTGAAGGTGAAGCACTTGCCGCTTTGGTTGTCAACAAACTGCGCGGAACATTAAATGTAGCTGCCGTCAAGGCTCCTGGTTTCGGTGATCGTCGTAAAGCAATGCTGGAAGACATCGCAGTGCTCACCGGTGGTCGCTGCATTACCGAGGACCTTGGTATCAAGCTTGAAAATGTTCAGGTTAGCGAACTTGGTAAAGCTAAGCGCGTAAGCATCGACAAAGACAATACTACTATTGTTGAAGGCGCTGGTAAAGCTTCTGAAATCAATGCTCGTTCAAAGCTAATTCGTAATCAAATCGAAGCATCTACTTCTGATTACGACAAAGAAAAGCTTCAGGAACGTTTGGCAAAAATTGCCGGTGGTGTTGCCGTTATCAACGTTGGCGCACAGACTGAGCCTGAAATGAAGGAGAAAAAAGACCGTGTTGACGATGCTCTACATGCAACACGTGCAGCGGTTGAAGAGGGTATCCTTCCAGGTGGTGGCGTAGCGTTGTTAAGAGCTGCGGGTGCAATTGAAAAATCTGCTAAAGATCTTGAAGGCGATGAGGCCTTGGGTGCTTGGATCGTAAGACGTGCAATCGAGTCTCCGCTTCGCCAGCTTTGCAAAAATGCTGGCGTGGAAGGTTCTCTAATTGTGGCCGAGGTGCTCAAGGCAAAGGGACCTAATGGTTACAATGTTGCCACTGGTGATTACGTTGATCTGCTGAAAGCTGGTATTGTAGACCCTGCAATGGTAACTCGCACAGCTCTGCAAAATGCTGGTTCAGTTGCCGGATTGTTGCTAACTACTGAGTGCATGATTACAGATGAGCCCGAAGAAAACAAGGCTGGTGGTGCAATGCCTGATGTGGGCGGCATGGGCGGAATGGGTGGTATGGGTGGCATGATGTAATTACATCTGCTACGAAATAAACTCATCTCGAAAATAGCTAAATGCTTCGAAGGTCCTGACTGCAACTGTGGTCAGGGCCTTTTTTTGA
>CAZUYZ010000254.1:0-6653 GCA_964624365.1 uncultured Puniceicoccaceae bacterium | reverse complement strand
GTATATCAGATTCTTTAATAAGAATCATTTTAGATTTTTTTCTTTTTGACAACATATTCTGCCAGTATTCGCTGCTGTATGGTTTCGGTTTAATGGCAGTTTAGATGGTTTTCAGGGATAGAACACAAAAGTCACATTTTGAGCTAGAAGCTCTTGAGCCGCGCATTATGTTATCTAGTGAAGGGGCAGATGTTGCGGCTGCTCCTGTGGTTCAGGCTGTTAAGACTGTTCAACTTGATAAATCTAGTGATTTGAAAAACCCTGCAGAGCTTGTCTACAAGCCACTAGTCGCTAATTTTTTTGATGAGCTTGAAGGAGTATGCGAAGCTTCAGTAGCCATCGAGGATAAAGATGCCGTCGGACTTTTAGTGGAGGATGATGAGCCCATTTCAGAACCTGCTAACAATGAGCGGAGTGATGCTACAGGAATAACTAAAGAAGTAAATTTTGCTTCCGATGACTCCGACAGTTATATGTGTTTATCCGATGAAGAAGATACCGATTTGCCAACGGTATCTACCGACCTGGAAGATTATCCTCCCGGTGCAACTGCCAAAATTTTTGGCAATGGATTTGAAGTTGGCGAAACAGTAAAATTTAGTGTGCTTCACAATGATGGAACTCCTAATACGGGTGGAGGGCACAAACCTTGGGAGATTAAAGATGGGGCACCTCAGGATCTTGATGGAAAAGCCAATGGTAATATAGAGACAACCTGGTATGTTAATCCTGACGATTCGCTGGATTCATCTTTTGATTTGACTGCTGAGGGATTGATTTCTGGAACTAAAGCAAAAACTACCTTTACGGATTCATTGCCTGGTTCGGCTGCTGTCGGGACTGATGGGAATGACACAATTGTTGTGGGTGCCCAGGGAGTGAGTATTAATGGTGGACCTAATCTTGCCGGAAGACAGGAGCTTGTTGGACAGAAAGGAGATGATGTTTACAAAATTCAGTCAAATAATCCCTTGGTTTCGCTTAAGATATCCGAAGAGAATGGCTCAAATGAAGGCAGTGATTGGCTGGATCTGTCGCTGTTGAGCGAGGATCTGCAGATTTTAATTACGGAGCCAAATACCGTTAAAGTTTTGGATAGTGGTGGCCATGTGGTTGTTCTCGCAAAAGTTGAAAACGTTATCGGTGGTTCGGGCAATGACCGCTTTGTCATTTACAAGGGAGCAAAATTAGATGGTAAAATTGATGGTGGCCACGGTGACAACGTGCTCGCCTACGGCGATCCAAATGATGCATCTGACAACTTTGCATGGACAAGCTCTGTGGTGGTCGACATCTCTCAAGGTGGCAGTCAGGATTCAGCGACAGGTATTTTCAAGGGCAAGGCCGGCGGCATTATTAGCATCGATAGCGTCGTTGGTGGTGATGGAAGTATGACAATCCTTACACCCGGTGGTGCAAATACAACGGTAGTTGGCAATGATGGAGACGATAGGATCACTGGTAATGATGCGGCTGACGATCTGAGCGGCGGCGGCGGTGATGATATTATAGATGCCGGTGCAGGGGATGATGTTGTGCGTGGTGGTCCTGATGATGATACACTTGCCGGGGATGCTGGCAATGATCGATTGGAAGGTGGAGCTGACGATGACCGATATGTATTTAGGGATGACTGGGGCGCCGATGTGGTTGTCGAAAATGCTGACGCGGGAGTCGATACTCTTGATTTGAGAGAAGTTACTCGCGACCTGGATGTAGAAATCAGACCAAGCGATAATTCAGCGGATGCGGGCATACAGATCACTACCGTGCCGGATGCGAGCATACCAACGCCTCCACCTCCACCCGATACCATTCGTGGTAATGGTGGTACATCATCCGGCGTGAAGCATGTTGAGAAGGTTGTTGGCGGAAAAGGTGGCGACACATTTGCAATCTATGGTAACTGGGGCAATAATTTGATTATCGACGATCAGGCCGTCAACGCAGGTACCTTGGATTTATCTGCCATTTCTGCAACGACCAATCTGGGAATTACTATTTCAAAGTCTGATCGGGGAGGGGTTGCCGGCCGTGAGGATATTAACCGTATTGCGGTTACAGATTTTCAAGGTAATGTTCTGATCGCATATAACATTGCGAACATTATTGGAGGCCAAGGTGACAATGCTTACAAGATCGTGGGAAATGCTGTTCTTCCGGGTACGCTTACCGGTGGTAGTATGAAACCGGACAATACCTACGGTACGAATACGCTGGAATATGTGAACACAGACCGATCGGTACGGGTCAATCTTGATAGCCAGCCTTACACAGTTAATGCTACGGCTACAGTAACCAATGCACAGGGCGGTGTAACCAAAGTTGAAGAGCAGTGGACGGTTGCGCTGCCAAGTACGGTAAAAGGCGGCTCTTTTGTGCTGAAGGTGGGTGGCGAGTCCACGGCGGCGATTCCCTACAATGCTTTACCTGCTGACCTCGAAACAGCTATTGAGAAACTGAATCTTATTTCGGACGTTCTTGTGAGTGGCAGTGGTACTCAGACAGCTCCATGGGTCGTTACCTTCATTACTCCTTATGCCAGTATACCCGAGTTAACTGTGGATGCTGCAAACCTTTTGATCCCGGTTACAGGGCAGTCGGTAACCATTGTATCTACTAATCAGCTCAACACGGTTCAGAAAGTGTCACATGCGGCGACAGAAGGTCAGATTGTTTTGGATTACAATGGGCAAAAGACGCAACCATTCAGCTACAATGCAAGTGCGAGCACGGTTAAGCAGCGTCTGGAGTCTTTACCTGCGATCACCTCGGTGACTGTTACCGGTAACGGCAAGGCGGCTACCCCCTGGAAAATCACTTTCAATACGCCATCTTCCGGAATTGTTCCATTGGTATCCGAAGGGGTGCTGATCGCGAATAAGCCACTTGCAGTGACAGTGGGTGAGTCTCAAATCGTTCAGCAGATCGTCCATAACGGCAATGAAGGCACCTTTCAAATAGAATATGCAGGTAATACGACTCAACCGATCAGTGTGCAGGCAACTGCCAGTGAGATACAAACTGAGTTGAGAACTTTACTTGCGTTACCTGCGTTGACTGTTTCCGGGCAGGGCAATACCAATTATCCGTGGATTGTTCGATTTGACGGAGGTAACGGTACACCCTTTGTGCTAACGCCGAAGACTGACGTTCTCAAAACTCCTGTGGTGATTGTGCAGGACAGCACTCACGAACATATTCAGTTAATTTATCACAACGGTGTGGGTGGCTCGTTCACCTTAGACTATAAATATTCGGATTCTAGACCGACAGGTTCTGCCCAGGTTAATTATGACGCAACTGCTGAATCAGTTCGTGATGCAATCAAGGCTGCGGTTATCGCATCAAAGGGCAATGAGTTAGCGGTTGAGGTAACTGGTTCGGGAACATTGGTGGATCCCTGGATCGTTAAATCTTCGGTGGATGTAGTCGATGCGAGCGTGCGTTTGCTTTCACAATCTGCAATGCCGCAGGAAGGAAGCCGGGAGATTATTGTCGCAGAAGATTTTGCATCTCATTTGAGCATACGCATTTTTAAAGCAGACGGAACGTATCAGGACTGGGATGAAAATGAATTCTTCGCATTTAATTCAGAACTCGTAGATTTTAAAAACGAGCTTTCTCCTCTCTGGAGCAAAGATACTCTGTCCGCCGAAGATATTGAATACATTAAAGGTAGAGTTGCGTTATTCACAAATCAAGAGCCTCTTGCTCTGTTGACAGCTACTACAAGTGTCCATGCGAGAATGACATTTGAGCCAATTACTGTGCAGAAAATCCATCACACTGCAACCAGTGGTCATTTTACTCTGAGTTATGGAGGCGAGGAAACCATTGCATTGGCGCATAATAGTTCGGCGGATAATGTGAGAACTGCACTTGAGGGACTCTCGTCCATTGATGTGCCAGTGATTGTTTCAGGGCAGGGTACAAGTTCTCAGCCCTGGGAAATAATTATACTGACGTCTAATGAGGATTTAAAGGAGTTGCAGTCCTTCGGAATTGGCGCCCGAGACGACATTGTTACGCAATCGCGTGCTGGGGTGGTTCCTGTTGATGAAACACATCGCCTATCAACCAACGCTACAAGTGGTTCTTTTACGGTAAGCGTAGTTATCGATTCAGCTACGACTGTGACAACTTCAGCAATAAATTTTGATGCCTCTGCCAGTTCCATAGAGACAGAAATTGAAGGCCTCAGTGGCATAACAGACGTTACTGTTACAGGATCTGGCACCGCTTTGTCGCCTTGGGAAATCGTTTTCCTGGCCCCTAATTCCATTGATGACGTCACTGTGAACTCCAATGGATTACTTTTCTCAGATCCAATTGTCACGATTGATTCACAAAATGATAATGCACAGCAGACCATTAGTTTCTCAGCCGATAGCGGCAGTCTAGTGTTTTTATATGGAGATGAAGCAACGGCAGCGATTCCATTCGATGAAAGTGCGGCTAATGTAGTAACAGCGTTCAGTGCCTTATCAAATATGCCCGGGATTTCTGCTACTGGTGATGGCGCAGCTGAGTTGCCACCTTGGGTAATCAATTTTACCATTAGTAATGGAGAAGCGATCCTGCCTCTTCTTACAGATACGTCAGGACTCTATGCAAGGGCGATTACTATACCTGCGATCTCGGCAACTGCTATCAATGGTGGTCTAGCGAATGGATTTACTCGTATTGATAAGATTATAGGTGGCGGCGAAAAAGATATTATCGTCGTAAATTCCACAGGCAGCAACACCGGTGGCGGTGACGGCGATGACCTGATTATTGGCCTTGCTGGTGATGATACCATTGATGGCGGCGCTGGCAATGATTCGATAAATGGTGCTGCGGGCAATGACGAAATTAGCGGTGGAGCCGGTGACGACAGCTTGCTTGGCGCTGCCGGTAGAGACACTCTTGAAGGATCTTCAGGAAACGATATTCTGCACGGTGGTCTGGACAATGACCAATTGCTTGGAGGCACTGGCGATGATCAGTTGTTCGGTGATGAAGGTGACGATTTGCTTCAGGGCAGCGATGGCAGTGACACTCTGATCGGAGGGGCTGGAAATGACTTTTTAAAAGGTGGCGGCGGTAATGACACGTATGTGTTTAGCGGTAATTTCGGCCATGAATCTGTTTTGGAGGAGTCAAATAAAGGTAATGATACGCTCGACTTCTCCGGAGTTACGGATCCGGTAACTTATGTGATTAGCGATGATAGACTTATTGCCGGAGTCTTTCCCAATGGCGGCTCCTTTCCTCTGGAGAGAGCACAAGAGAGTCTCACGGGCGCTACTAATTCGACGGGTGTCGTGCGCATTCCTCTTTTTGGCTTCACCTCGGGCCTTCAAAGTCAGGGTCAGTCGGATATTAGTCAGATTGCCGGTGGCCAGCCAACTGCCGAGGAATTGGCGCTTGCGTCTGCCACAATCAAGGGTGCATTTGAGGTTTTTCCAAACGGCAAGTCCATAAAAGCGATTAGTCTTGCGAGTCGTACGGATATTATTTCTGCGTCTGCTATTTCAGCTTTTAGCGAGGATGTGAAATTTAAGTTGCTCATCAACCGTGGCAGTGGACTTGTCGAATACTTAGTGACAGTGCCCGCGAGCACGCTGAAATGGAATATTACCAAGCAGAATCTGGTGGATGATATCACGAATGCTTTGAAAAGCGCCAAGAAAACCTCGGATGATTCCATCGTTGACCTTAGTACGTTCGTCACTGTTGGGGCAGAATCCACCGAGACGCTTGACTTTCTCGGTCTCATTTCCAACAGACTAACGTTTACCGTTACTCCTGACCTATCGACAACAGTTACAAACGGGCAGACCTTTCTCAATGCAGCTGAGATTATGATCCTGCCTCCGGTAGCGGACAATACAGTATCCGTAGGTGTTGATTCGGAGAAGATTAAAGTTGGCACGTCCGATGTTTTGAAGGAACTCGTAAGTCTGAAGAGCTTTAGTCAGTTTAAGAATTTTGAGAAGATTGTTGCTGCTGGAGCGGACAACACTTTCATTTTTGGCAATAATTGGGGCAATGATAGTCTGGTTGGTGAAACGTTACTTAGTCAGATACCTTTCGTGGACAAGCAGCGTGAACTTGTTATTGATACTGAAACGCTCGTGCAAAATGGTCACAAACTTGTGCTCGATTTTCGTGCGGTGACCGAGAAACTTGAGTTTACCTTCGTAACAGATCCAGTGACTAAGGTGACATCAGTCGTCATCGAAAAAGTAGTTAATGAATCCCCAAGGATATGGAAAGACCGTATTGTTGTTACGCATACGGATGCAAATACGCTTATTTACGCTGGTCGCGGCAATAATACTTATGTGCCGGGGCAAGTTAATCTGGATAGTCTACTTCGTTCAGTTCAACAAAATCAGTTCTTAACAGCAGCCAGAAATGCTGTTTTATCTGCTACCTTCCATGGTAAGGTTATTGGTGGTAGTGGAGTCGTTTCCGGAAAGGCCAGCACTGCACTTGGCCTGACTAAAAATTTTATCGGTTCTGTGACTGGCCTGCTTCAGGTCAAAGATTTGCTTGTCCCGGATACTCTTGATTATTCGCGCGGTGTTTTTGATTACACATTGAGAACGCTTAATCTTGGGCCACTTCATGGGTTACTAACGGATGTTGTGGGACTTCCCAGG
>CAZUYZ010000253.1:0-3648 GCA_964624365.1 uncultured Puniceicoccaceae bacterium | reverse complement strand
TATTGTTATCTGTCTGGTCATATTAACTGGAATTGTTGGCAGCATGTTTATTTATCTAGGACCCAAAGCCACGGAAAAATCACCAGGAGTTCTTCACGTAGGCATCCGCTACTCGAATGAAAACACCATTGAATTTCTGCGTTATGGAAAGAAGGGCCCCGGCGCTCGTATCGAATTTATTGCTGAAGATGGGAGTATCCCCTACTCTGTTGAAAACCTCTCTATAAGTCGTAATCTGGTACCTATTAAAAATTTAACGGACGGCGCCTACACCGTGCGGTTCAGCGCTGACGGTTTTCGAAATATCGAAATTCCCATGATTGCCGAAGGACGCATGCTCAATCCACCAATGGATATTGAGTTCAAATCCGGAACCTATGCAGACTATAACATGATCGGTGTGCGACTGGAAAAAATCGAGTCGGCGGAATCGGCTTCGGAGACTATTTTTTGAATTCTATTGGGGTTCGTTTATAGGCAAATTGAGAATTATCTGGATATTTTTCAAGCCTACGTGTGCAGCCACGGCGCTCAGCCGCCGTGAGCCCTCTGCTCTGACCACACAACGCCTCGACAGAGCGAGGCGACTACACTTTGTACGAATAATTGTGAGTTTTGCTCTAGCCCACATAGTTTCGGGCATTTTGAAACATTTTCATCCATGGGCCGATTTCTCCTTCAAAAGTTCCAGGTGTACGATAGCTCATTTGCACAGCGCGAAAGCAACGTTCGGGATGTGGCATTAGAATTGTTGCCCGCCCGTCTGCGGTTGTAAATGCAGTTCCTCCGCTGGGCGATCCATTTGGATTGTATGGGTAGACTTCCGTAAATTTTCCGTGGTAATCAATGTAGCGCATACTCATCTGGTTCTCAGACAAACACTTCTCAAAGTTTCCGGTTTCGCTAAAATCGGCTCGACCTTCTCCGTGCGCAATTGGAATTGGCAAAAGGCTCCCTTCCATATTCTTAAAAAAGATACTGGGTGATCTTAAAATTTCAACATTGGCAACCCGGGCCTCGAACTGTTCGGATCGGTTACGCTTGAACTGCGGCCAATTTTCAGCGCCGGGGATAATCTCTTTTAGCTGTGAAATCATCTGACAGCCATTACAGACGCCGAGAGTAAAGGTATCTTTACGGTCAAAGAAAGCAGCAAATGTGTCTTTGAGCCTTGTGTTATATAGAATGCTCTTCGCCCAGCCGGACCCGGCGCCCAAAACGTCTCCATAAGAAAAACCACCGCAGGTAACCATTCCTGAGAAATCAGCCAGATCAATGCGTTCTGCGATCAGGTCAGTCATGTGAACATCCACCGACTCGAAACCAGCGCGGTCGAACGCAAAAGCCATTTCATTATGTCCATTCACACCCTGCTCTCTAAGAACAACCACTTTGGGACGGATTTTGGAGATTTGAAATGATTCCACTTCGCCTGGATCAAAAGTGGGCTGAATGATTAAACCGTTACTGTCATTGAGTAAAGCATCGTACTCTTCCTGAGCACATTCGGGATTATCGCGCTTTGCCTGCATACGATAGGTAAGTTCTGACCAAATGCGATTAAGCTCCATGACTGGCTCGCGATAAAGCGTTTGGTTGTCCTGCTGAATCGAGAACATTCTGTCGGAAGTGGTACTGCCGATCAAATGACAGATATCACTGATTTTATGATCAGCGAGAATTGTCATGACTTTTGCCAAGTGAGCCTTGTCAATTTCGACAACTGCACCGAGTTCTTCTGCAAACAATACGGGAAGCATCTCGTCCTTAACCTCTGCCACTTCACCACTCATCTTCCTTTTAGTAAGTTTATCCAGCAGTAGATGTACGCCCTTTCGGCCAGCGATTGCCATTTCGGTCAACGAGGCAAGCAGCCCACCATCGCTGCGATCATGATAGCTGAGAAGCATCCTCTCTTTTAGCAGCTCTTGAATGGCATTGAAGAACCCTTGGAATTTTTCTGGATCATCCAAATCAGGGGTTTGGTCGCCCATCTGATTATAAACCTGAGCTAGCGTAGAACCACCAAGGCGATTATGACCGGCGCCCAAATCGAGAAGCAGTAAAATACTGTTTGATGATTTTAAATCCGGAGTGACCGTTTTACGAACATCTTCAACACCAGAAAAACCTGTTACCATGAGACTGAGCGGAGAAACTTGCTTTTGCTCATCGCCAGCGCTGTCCTTCCAACTAGTGCGCATCGACATGGAATCCTTGCCTACAGGTATACAGATTCCAAGCGCTGGACAGAGTTCCATGCCAACGGCCTTAACTGTATCAAATAGGTTAGCGTCTTCGCCAGGCTCGCCTGCCGCGACCATCCAGTTGGCGGAGAGCTTGATATTGCCAATCTTTCCGACATTAGCAGCGGCAAGATTGGTTAAACACTCACCAATGGCAATACGACCTGAGGCAGGTGCATCCAGAATCGCCAACGGTGTTCGCTCGCCGATAGCCATGGCTTCGCCAGTGTAACTTTCCAGGGTAGTCGAAGTAACTGCAACATCGGCGACGGGCGTCTGCCAAGGGCCCACCATCTGATCGCGGGTCACCATACCTGTCACAGAGCGATCAGCGATGGTGATCAGAAAGTTCTTACTGGCAACAGCCGGGAAACGCAGCACCCGATCAATGGCATCCGCAAGTTCAACCTTCGAAAGGTCCAACGCAGTATGTTCCTCTGATACCCGCTTTACGTCCTTCAACAATTTTGGTGTCTTGCCGAGAACAACACTCATCTTCATGTCGATAGGTGTCGTCTTGAAATGGGCATCTTCGAGTACTAGCTTACCATCATCTGTTGCCTCGCCAACGGTAGCGAACGGACAGCGTTCGCGATTACAAAGATCTTCGAAGTCACCGATACGATCTGGCAGTACAGCGAGAACGTAACGCTCCTGGGACTCATTGCACCAGATCTGCATAGGACTCATGGAACTATCTTCACTATGAATATTGCGAAGCTTAAAATGCCCTCCCGTGGCCTCGACAAGTTCCGGCAGTCCATTGGAAAGCCCGCCGGCGCCAATATCGTGAATCGAAAGAATCGGATTTTTGGAACCCAAGGCAATGCAACTGTCAATGACCTGTTGACAGCGACGCTGCATTTCTGGATTGCCGCGTTGTACAGAATCAAAATCGAGAGCCTCAGACTGCGCTCCCGCGCCAATAGAAGATGCGGCTCCGCCACCCAGTCCAATTTTCATTGACGGACCACCGAGTTGAATAATCAAAGCGGATGGAGGAATGTCTTTCTTGACGACATGTTCACGCTTTAAGTTACCCATACCGCCTGCAGCCATTATGGGTTTGTGATAGCCACGGTGTTGATCGTTATGAACTAGTTGCAACGTTCGAAACATGCCACATAGCTGCGGACGACCAAATTCGTTGCCAAACGCGGCGCCCCCAATCGGACCCTCGAGCATAATTTCGAGTGGACTTGCCATGCGGCTTGGATGCTCGGCGATATGGTTTTCCCATGGCAACGCATAACCAGGGATCTCGAGATTTGATACCATGAATGCCGAAAGCCCCGCTTTGGATCGACCGCCGACGCCCGTAGCGCCTTCGTCGCGGATTTCACCTCCGACTCCTGTGGCCGCCCCGGGGAATGGGGAGATTGCAGTTGGATGATTGTGCGTT
>CAZUYZ010000252.1:0-2690 GCA_964624365.1 uncultured Puniceicoccaceae bacterium | reverse complement strand
ACAGGCGGTCTGACGGTCTACACCAATGAGAATTTTGATACGGTTGGGGTTCTGGAAGTATCAGCCTCGGCTGGATTCCTGTCTGAGTACGGGGTCACTGTTTCCGGAAGCTTCCTGCTGGAAATCAATACTGGCGCGGCGGATCGGTCCTTTACCTATACGGATACAAATAACGTGGAGCAGATTCGTACCGTTGTTTCCGGTGTCAGACTGTTTATTGATGGTTCGCTAAACATTGCCGGAGCGATTGTCGTAGAGGGTGAGTTTGATATTCTCATAACGACGAATCGTATTAGTATTGAGGTGTCAGGGACGGTGGAGATTCTTGGCACGAACTTTACAGTGTCGGGCAGCCTGATTATCTACACGGGAGACGATCCTGGTATTGCCGGAGCTCTCATAGTTTCGGGCTCGGCTGGGTTCCTGTCGGATTATGATATCAGTCTCACTGGAACTTACCTGTTTGAAATCAATACGACTGACGCTGAACAGAATATCAGCTATCGTGATCAGGACGGTGTCGTGCAGATTCGCACGGTGAAATCCGGAACACGACTGGCCGTCAGCGGAACGCTGGACATTGCCGGAGCCGTTGTCCTGACAGGTAACTTCGAGGTGGTCCTGACGGCTGATAGCGCGACTCTCACAGTGTCAGCAACGACAGTCATTCTCGGTACGACCTTCACTGTTGTTGGCTTTGCCGCAATCTACAGCGATGATAATACTGGTATTGCTGGTGTTCTGGAGTTATCTGCTTCGGCTGAGTTCCTGTCCGATTACGGAGTCGCTCTTTCCGGAAGCTACCTGTTTGAGATCAACACGACCGGCATTAATCGCGACTTTACTTATACCGACTCGAATGATGTTGAGCAAACACGAACCGTAAGCGCCGGTGTCAAAGTCTTCATTGAAGGGTCGCTGGATATTTCCGGTCTGCTCACGCTGGCGGGTAACTTTGAGTTAAACATAACCGCCGAAAGCACCACGCTCTCAATTACGGCGACTGCTGAAATACTTGACGTAACCTTCACCTTTACGGGTCTAGCAGCCATTTATACCGATGCTAACTTTGGTATTGCCGGGGTTTTGAATGCTTCGGTTTCAGAATTATCGATCGGTGATTTTGCCACGCTTTCCGGAACCTTCTTGTTTGAATTAAATACGACCGGAGTAGATCGTGACTTTGATTATACGCATCCGACTGACGGCGCACAAACACGCACTATAATTTCGGGGCTAAGGCTATTCATTGGTGGCACACTGGACATTTCCGGCCTGATTACTTTGACGGGCAACTTCGAGCTGAACATAAAGGACAATAGTCTCACCATCACAGTATCGGCAGCTGCAGAGATGCTTGATACGACCATTAATTTCACAGGCGTGTTAGGCATTTATGCGGATGATAATCCTGGCATTGCCGGAACGTTATATTTTCCGAACTCGTTTGAGTTGACCTATGCGGGCGTTAAATTCTCCGGAACCTTCCTGTTTGAAGTCAACACGACTGGTGTGGATCGTGACTTCACCTATACGGATCCGATCGACGGAGAACAGACACGCACCATCAAAGCTGGCACGCGAATCTACATCAGAGGAACGATGGAAATTCCCGATCAGCTCACCCTGTATGGCAGCTTTAATCTGAATATAACGAATGACAGTCTCACTATCGTAGTGGCGGCAACAGTTACTGTTTTGGACTCGGAAGTCAACGTTGTCGGCGTCATGGCTGTCTACGCGGACGAGAATATTGGTATTGTCAGCGCTCTGGATGTGTCCGGATCGATTGCATTCCTGGAAGACAACGGAGTTAATCTTTCCGGAAACTTCCGGCTTGAAATCAATACCACAGGCATTGATCGCAGCTTCAGTTATCTTGATGTAAATGACGAGGAGCAGACGGTTACTGTCAGCGCCGGATTAAGGCTGACTGTTGAAGGCAAGCTCACTATTAACGGGGATTTCGAACTGTTAGGTAAGTTTGAATTGAGCCTGACGATTGCGGAAGCAAGCATTCGAGCAGTAGCGACCATGACTGTTCTCGGCACGGTGATGAACGTTACGGGCGTTATCACGATCTTTACGGGTCTTAACTTCGGTATTGCCGCGGTACTGGATGTTTCGTTGACGAGTTCCATTGGCGCTCTGGAAGATAATGGTGTTGCTCTTTCCGGAACCTTTACAGCTGAAATCAACACGACTGGTATTGACCGGGAAATTACTTATTTTGATTCGGAAGGTGCTGAGCAGACGCGCACTGTCGTCTTTGGTTTGAAACTGGCTATCGAGGGTTCGCTGAGTGTTACTGATCAATTCACCCTGTATGGTAAATTTGAACTGAGCCTGACTGCTAGCCTGGAAACTGGCGGGGAGCTGAGCATTAAAGCTGTGGGCACGATGACGATTCTCGGTACAGAAGTCAGTGTTTCCGGCTTCGTGAAACTCAATACTGTTCTGGTACCGAATCCTTTGGCACCGGTACCGCCACTGGTACCTGTGACGTTCATCACCGTGATACTGAATGTGTCGCTGACGAGTAATATTGGTGTTCTGGAAGACAATGGAGTCAGTATTTCCGGGAACTTCCGGGTTGAATTCAGTACGAACCCGCTGGATCAGGAAGTGACTTATTTTGATTCGAATGGTGATGAGCAGACAACGACCGTTGGCCCTGGCTTCCGGTTCAT
>CAZUYZ010000251.1:0-13431 GCA_964624365.1 uncultured Puniceicoccaceae bacterium | reverse complement strand
GCTTGCGTACCTCTTCATGCCTGAAAAGTCTCAACTCTATATTCTCCGGAGAGTAGAATTCCGGATTTATTTCAAGCCGGCGATAAATTGCCTGTTCCTGTTCGCTTATCTTGTAAAGACCATGAATATCAAGATCCGAATGCGTTTGACCGAACAATCCATCGAACACGATAACGAGAGTAAAAAAGCACCGAGCACTAAACATCGAATCTTAAATCTTCCAAGCGCATGTAGTAGCTTTACTGCTCAAGGCTCAACCGGCACACGCTTCGAAGCCTGCTAAGCTTCTTCGAAGCGTCGAGCAAATAGGTCTTCCATCTGTTGCAGTACTTTTTCAGCTTCGTCTGGCGCGCCTTCAGTTCGGAAAGTCAAGCTGGTTCCATTTCCGGCCGCAAGCATCATTAGTCCCATTATACTTTTGCCGTTAACTTGCTCATCGTCTTTTTCTACCCAGATCTCTCCAGGAAAGGTATTCGCAACCCGAACAATCATCGCAGCAGGACGGGCATGAACGCCCATCTTGTTTTGTACAACAAGCTTTTTGCTGAGCGTATTCTGAGAATCGCTGGTATTGGATACGGTCATAATCTGTGTGGACAAGTGAAAAGAATGACTGCTAGTCACTTTTATACTGAAGAACATATTTATTGATAAAAAAACAGCGTCAAGCGGTAAAATCGGACTCCTTAACACACGAGTTTAGCTAAAACCTGAATCTCGTGAGATAAATTAAAATAGTCTTAAAATAAGTAAATATTCGTTGAGACCCCTTGGCCTCAATCGAATTCATTCTGGTTCTACACTGCCATCAACTAAGGCTTTTATGAACTTTCTCATGATTGGCAGCACAGCTATTTAAGCAACTGGTCATTTCAGGAGTCTCAAGGAATATTTACTTTCCGGCCAGACACTAAATAAGAGAGTGCTGTAGTTTTATTTGAGCCCATGATTCCAACCTCTAACTTTTAGGAACGAATATTCAGTTTCTAGAAAAATTACTCCCAAAAATCATCTGGCTACCCGTCGAGCAAATAGTCCGGATTAAGCTTTTCGAGTTCTTTTTTTACAAACAAGCCGTCTTTGCGAATCAATTCTCCGTCAAACCAAATTTCACCACCACCATAATCAGGACGCTGAATCTGGACCATATCCCAGTGTACCTGAGAGCGATTGCCATTGTCTGCCTCTTCATAAGCTTGCCCCGGAGTGAAGTGAAATGAACCAGCAATTTTCTCATCGAATAGAATATCTCGCATCGGTTCCAGAATGTGTGGATTGAAGCCAATTGCGAACTCTCCGATATAACGAGCGCCCTCATCCGAATCGAGTATAGCATTCAACCGCTTGGTGTTATTGCTCTCTGCATTCACGATTTTTCCATTTTTGAAACGCAAATGAATCCGGTCAAACGATACACCCTGATAAATTGTCGGTGCATTGTAGGTAATTTCTCCTTCAACCGAATCTTTTACAGGACAGGAAAATACTTCACCATCCGGGATATTATGTCGACCACCGCAAGCAACAGCATCAATTCCCTTTATTGAAAAGCGCAAATCTGTATCCGGCCCCTTAATATGGACCCGATCTGTTTTTTTCATAAGCGCTTCCAATGCCTGCATACCCGCAACCATACGCGAGTAGTCCTGTGTACACACTCGGAAATAAAAGTCCTCAAACCCCTCTGTGCTCATCAATGCCTGCTGCGCCATCGCCGGAGTTGGCCAGCGCAGGACAACCCACTTTGTCTTATTTACCCTATAGTCGAGCACCGCTTTCATCGCCCGAGTAGCTTTTGCAACCTTACCCGGGTCAACATCAGACAGCTCAAAAATATTGTCCGACCCACGAATGGCGATGTAAGCATCCATCTTTTGCATCCGTGTCAACTCCCAGGTAGCCTGAGTTTCAAACTGGTCGGGATCAATATGATTCACCAGCTCACGATTGATACGACCGCGCTGTACATTTACAAACGGCACTGCACCGCGCTCACGAGACGCTCGCACCAGAGCGACAACCATTGCCTCAGGAATATCAAAGGCGTCAATCAATACCCGCTCCCCCTTTTTTAGATCCGTCGAAAATCCAGTTAAACCCTTAGCTAGCTTCAAATAATTTGCTTCCATACAGAAACTGCGCACCATTTCGGAAGAAAGGTCAAATCGCCATGCGGAAAACTTTTTTAACTTTTTGAGGCAAAAAAGTTGCACATTGAGGAAGCATAACCGGTTATGTCGATGAAATGTAAGGCTTTTGCAGACCAAAAATGGAGGTTTATGGCCGAAATAGATCTTTCTTTCAAGATCATGAATAGGTCCTCAGGATAGCTCTATCTGTAAAGTAACGCATACTACAACCGAGCAAAACTGCCTTTGGCAACTGTCCTTTCTCTCTATTCAAAACCCTTAAGCGCGGCTTCATAATCAATCCTTAACAGTTGATCGATGCAACGGCGGATTGGTCACGTTCAAAATGCTTCGATTACCGCGTAAATCAACAAAGATTTGCTCTGCCCTGTAATCTGCAGCAATCAATGCACTTCCAATTGGGCTGCCTAGCATCGGCGAGAGTGTCCCCGAAAGCACTTTGCCGACCGGCCTGCCGCACACATCAATCACCTCAGTGCCTTCGCGGGCGATGCGACGGCCCTTCAGGATAAAATGCACTATACGATTTAGCACTCCGGCTTCTTTCTGTTTTTTGAGGGCTTCTTTTCCTATAAAGTCTTGTTTGTGAAACTTAACAGTCCAACCAAGACCTGCTTCAAGCGGTGTAATTTCATTACTCAGTTCATGCCCATAGAGTGGGTAGCCTGCTTCCAGACGAAGACTGTCGCGACAGCCCAGACCGCACAGTTTCATACCAAAAGAAGCGCCTTTTTCCATTAACAGGCGGATAAGGTTATCGGCAAAATCAGGCGCTACATATATCTCAAATCCATCCTCACCCGTGTAACCCGTTCGGCAAATACGAATTTTTTCTCCGGAAAATACTGATTCGACATGTTCAAACTTTTTAATTTTAGAAACTGATTCAAAACCTGCGTCCTCCAAAATAGCTTCTGCTTTAGGTCCCTGGATTGCCAAGAGTGCGTAGTTTTCGGAGTGGTTTTCAATCGTCACACCCGGAGCGATACTCTGAGCCTGTTTAACAAACCACTTAAAATCTTTCTCGATATTACCGGCATTTACACAGACAAGAAATGCATTTTCTGCAGTTCGATAAACAATTAGATCATCCACAACACCACCATTTTCCGCGCACATTGGAGAGTATACTGCCTTTCCAACAGCAATTCCGGAAATGCTGTTGACCAGAAGCCGGTCCAGAAAACTCGCAGCATCAGCCCCACTCACCTGGAACTCACCCATATGGCTGACATCAAAAAGACCGGCGGTTTCGCGAACAGCCTTATGCTCCTCAAGAATTCCAGTGTACTGAACCGGCATATTCCAACCACCAAAATCAACGAAACGAGCCCCCTGCTCAGCGTGAAAGGCGTGTAGAGGAACTTGAGAAATAGCAGTCATGAAAATGCTTAATAGCCAGTGAAGAGTGTTGCGAAGAAATTCAAATCTGGTTGTCTAGATTTCTCGTTTTTGAAAGTTATCCTTACCTGTTAAGCACCAGTTTTATAAAAATGCAAAATACTTCCACCAATTTACGTGAGCATGCACGGCATTATATACCGGCGAGTGATCCAGACATAAAAGAAATGCTCGAATTTATCGGTAAAAAATCACTCGAAGAATTATTTGATCATATACCCCCTGAAGTACAGTTTGGCGAGAGTCTTTCATTGCCTGAAGAGCTGGACTATGATAAGCTGTACCTGCGACTGAAGGAGATTTCCAAAATGAACCGAATCGGCACAAGCTTCCTCGGGGATGGCGTGCCCGATTTTTCTCCTTCACCAGTCGTTGATCCCATTTGCAATATCCGCAACCTGACAACCGCTTACACGCCCTATCAACCTGAACTTAGCCAAGGCACTTTATTGGCGCACTGGATTTATCAGTGCTCAATGGTCCGCCTGACTGGATTTGAAGCTGTTAACGCATCACTCTACGAACGCTCTACCGCAATCTTTGAAGGTATTCGCACCGCGATTCGCATGGCTCGAAACAAGACGGTCGCGATTGTTTCCGAAACCCTCTATCCTGGAGATTTGGAGGTGTTAGAGACATTAGCAACAGGCACTGATCTAGAGTTGATTCGCGTACCCGCAGATAAGATAACGGGCCTTATTGATTCAGAAGCTCTGGATGCGGCAATCGAACAATCCGGTGATAATCTTGCAGCCATTGTTTTCCCTCAGGTGAACACCTTTGGACTTTTGGAAAATTTTGATGAGTTAACAGACTTATCTGCTAAATTGGGAGCTAAGAGCATTGCGGTAATTGATCCCATCTTACTTGGCCCCGGAGGACTCAAACAACCGTCCGTTTTTGGAACTAACGGAGCGGATATAATTGTTGGCGAAGCACAACATCTTGCACTGGGACCAAATTTTGGTGGACCAGGACTCGGATTATTTGGCGTACGGTTTTCCGAAAAAAATCGAAACGGCGTTCGCGCTGCCCCAGGGCGTTTTATTGGCAAGGCAAAGGACTGCTCAGGCCGCGACTGCCGCGTAGGTGTTCTTTCGACTCGCGAACAGCACATTCGCAAGGATAAGGCGACTTCCAATATTTGCTCTAATCAGGCATTTGTGGCAACTCTGGTTGGCGCCTCTCTGCTTGAGCGTGGAGATTCGGGGTTGGGTGACATTCTGGATACTATACGCAAGCGCCTCTTTGTAACAGTGGATCGACTAACAGCCTTTGATGGCGTATCACTCGCTTTCCCGAGCTCTGTTAGTTTCCACGAAGTAACTCTTGAAGTGTCAAGACCTGTCGATGATTTGCTGGATACAGGACGCAAACACGGAATTTTAGTCGGCGCTGATGTCTCAGAGCGACTTTCCGGAGAGCGCCAATTATTGAAACTCTCATTTTCCAACCGTGAACAAGATATTTCAGCGCTGGTATCTGTTTTTGAAACTATATTCGGAGCAGCCGACAAAAAGCCTTCGGATGACCTTAAACCAATCGACCAAAAACAACTGCGCCTAGAAGCTCCGGGCCTTCCCAGCTACTCGGCTGATGAGGTCGTCAAATACTATGAAAGTCTCGGAGAATTGAATGTAAGCCCAGATGACGGCTGCTATCCACTGGGTTCCTGTACCATGAAGTACAACCCGAAGATCAATGACCAAGCAGCCGGATTATCCGGATTCACTAACATTCATCCACAGGCGCCTATAGAGGACGTGCAGGGTTGTTTTTACATACTGCATGAGACTCAGGAATGGTTTAAAAAAATTACTGGGCTTGCGGCAGTCACCACGCAGCCGGTCGCAGGAGCTCAGGGCGAATTAGTCGGCATCAAAATGTTTCAGGCCTACCACCGTGACCGTGGCGAAGAACGTGATATCATCTTGATTCCAAGCTCAGCACATGGAACCAACTTTGCAACCGCTACTATGGCAGGATTTACCGGAAAGCACGGTAGAATCGTTTACCTCAATGCCGACAAAGCCGGACGCTTATTAAACGAGCACCTGGATCAATGCATCGAAGAGTACGGCAGACGCATTGCCGGAATAATGATTACTAACCCGAATACAAGCGGCATATTCGAAACTTCGTTCAAACAGATCGCGGACAAAATTCACGCAATTGGCGGGCTCGTCTATATGGATGGCGCAAATATGAACGCCATTGCCGGATGGGTCAATCTAGGTGAACTTGGCGTTGATGCCGTCCACAACAATCTTCACAAGACCTGGACCATACCACACGGTGGTGGTGGTCCAGGAGATGCAATCGTTGCAGTGAGCGAAAGACTGGAACCCTTCCTTCCAGGCTATCAGATTAAATATGAAGGCACGCTTTATCATCCGGTTCGCGCATCAAAATCGATTGGTTCTTTTCATCGTCATTGGGGCAATTTCGCACATAAAGTTCGCTGCTATACCTATCTGCTACGTCTTGGAAACGAAGGCATAAAACGGATGGCAGCAGTGGCAGTTCTTAGTGCACGTTACCTACAGGCCCGTCTAACAGAAAAATATGCTTTGCTACCAGAAGGCGCAGATGAAGAACCGCGCATGCATGAGTTCATACTCACCCTCAAAAAAGAAGACTTCGGTATATTGGAAACGGCAGGCTTGCGCCAGACAGACACAGCCCCACGCATTGGAAAACTATTTCTCGATTTTGGTTTCCATGCCCCAACGGTCGCATGGCCCGAGCCACTTGGGCTAATGATCGAACCGACCGAAAGTTACACCAAAGCCGAACTCGACCGCTTTGTCGATGCCGTACAGTCAATCATCAAACTTGCTAAAGAGCACCCGGAAGCGCTGAACTCCGCTCCACACTTCACACCGATTGATCGTGTCGAGGAGGTAGAAGCAAACCGAACGGTTTGCCTCTCCGAATCCTTGGATAAACTGCCAAAGATAAACCGACCGCGTATTTCAACGCGTGAACTCGGCAAACTCCCAGTGTCAGAAATTTACTCGAAGGTGGTTACGGCGCTTCAGTGCGAAACTCACTAAAAGGACTATAAGGTTAATCCGAACTTGTGGCAAAAGACGTCTTTCCTACAATTTCAATGCATGGTCAAAGAACTGATAAAAAACATTCTGGGAACGGAATTGCAATCTTGCTGCACTGATCCGATGACTGGCTTCTATCGCGATGGTTATTGCAACACGGGGCCTATGGATCAGGGCAGTCACACAGTTTGCGCAGTGATGACGGATGAATTCTTAGAATTCACTAAGCTGCACGGCAATGATCTAAGCACGCCGCGACCGGAGTATCAGTTTCCAGGATTAAAAAATGGAGATTGCTGGTGCCTTTGTGCTCTGCGCTGGAAAGAAGCCCATGAGGCAGGTTTTGCCCCACTAATCAAACCGGAGGCAACACACGAAAAAGCGCTTGAATCCATCGACAAATCTGTTCTGGAGAAATACTACGTAAAATGACATTAACTAAGACGAAACAGAAGGAACTCAGCGTCTTCAACTCCTTCTATTGCGAATGCATCTCCCTCAATAGCCGCGCCGTCACCCGCGCCCAGAGCAACGTCGCCAATAGTAATTTCTCCTTTGATCATCTGAATCCACGCATAGGGATAGGTCTCATTGGCTATAACATCGATTAAGGCGCCTGATTCAAGATTGCCAAAGTAAATTTTAGCAGTCTGGCGAATTTTGGCGGACTCAGCCTCACCATCTGGTGAAGCGAGTAACGAAAGACTATTTTTGACATCTTTTTCGGCAGTATCAAAGTCCTGATAAAGTGGTTCACCTCCCCCCTCGTTGGGTTGCATCCATATCTGAAGGAAATGTGTTGATTTGTCTGACTGAGGATTGAACTCGCTGTGCGAAACACCCGTTCCAGCGCTCATATACTGAAACTCACCGGCTTTTATAGTGCGGCCGTTACCCATACTGTCTTCGTGCTTCAGTTCACCTTCGATAACATAGCTGAAAATTTCCATCAAACGATGCGGATGCTTTCCGAAGCCTTTGCCGGCGCTGATTTTATCTTCATTGATCACCCTGAGGCTACGAAAACCGACGTATGCGGGATCCATGTAATCACCAAAAGAAAAGCTGTGCTTGCTATCCAGCCAACCAATGTTTGTTTCACCTCGTTCTTCAGAGGCACGTTTTGATATGCTTATGTCACTCATCTATTTTCGCAAATGTATTGTGTTGAGCCAAGGCCAAAGCAATGACAGTAGAACGAGTAGAAGCCATGTCAGCTAAAATTGCTCCATAGCCAAACGAAAGGATTCCGTCCAGAGCGCTGGCTGATGTGTCTCAGCGGAAAGTTTACACACCGTTCGCTTACCATCGCAGTAGATTACGTCTGATTTTGGCTGACGAATCTTAAATTTCATAGTCACCCCACTGCTGCGAATGCGTTGTATCATATACTCGACCAAAACTGATCCGGGATTACGTAATGGCTGACGAAATCTCGATTCGAGACTGTGTACGACTACATAGATATCTTCATCACGCTCTGCATTAAAATCATCAACCCCTAACAAATGCTCAAAAAACTTCTGCTGGGCACGCTCCAAATGTAAAAGATAGCGTGTGTGATGGAGAACACCAAGCCCATCCAGTTCATCAAAATAAACCTCTGATTGGTAAGTAAACGTTGATCCCATAGCTGTAAAATCGAGTTTTTATAGCTAAACTTAATGCTTAAATCTAGAGAAATGCAACTTTCTCACACAGAGATGGTGGAAGATGTGGTGTCCTCAAATGCCCTACTATCCGCAACGAGCTACAGAGTATTCTCTGAACAATCATCAACTAGCAGAGTCTTCTCTGGGTAATCTATGCGTATTCTGCGATTCAAGTGCTTCGTGCCCTTGGCGATCTTTGTGGTAAGATAATAACTCCCTGAAACGATCATTATTGTGTGAGTCATAAAGTGAAAAACATCTTTGCTCGGCCAAATCCTGATGGGAACGGTCATCAGGTTAGCTATGAACTGGAGAATTCGCGCAAAGTTCATCATTTCAGAGATACTGCTGCTTCTAAAACTGAAAAACCGCCACATGGAGCAGGTTCGTTTCACGATCCGGAACACTATCAAGTCCTCATGGAGCGTGTCACAAATTACACTAGAGAGATACAGCCATGAGCAATTTAAATACTGCCATAATTTTTTGTGCAGTCTCCTTCTACCTTTACGGTTGGAGTTGTGTAAAAAGCAAGTACATGATTAAGGAGTTCAAACGCTATGGCCTAGCCCAGTTTCGCACACTTACCGGATATCTACAATTGCTCGGCGCAACGGGTTTGACCCTGGGATTGCTGATTCCGTCAATCGGCGGAATTGCTGCCGCTGGGCTTTCACTTCAAATGGCCTGCGGACTTGGCGTACGTATCCTGATCGGAGATAGCTGGTTCCGTTGCCTCCCGGCAATTATCTACATGGTTACGTGTGGTTGGATAGCGACTCAACTACTCTAAAATAACAAAAACTGACATTATTAGCATGATTGCAGCGGGCATAGATTTGTTGAACGAATCCTTAACCTTTACGTGCATACTGATCGCACCCAGCATCAATATTGCCATAACAACCGCACCAGGCAGCACTAGCGCTTCGATAAAAACACCGAGCAAGAGAGCGACTGCTGCGGAAAGCTTCAATGTGCCAATAGCATAGAACACTGACTCTGATAGGCCATACGCAGCAAATTCAGACTTCAGCGAAGGCGTATCCTTACCTCTGTAAGGCGTAGCTCTTGAAGCACGCAGCAACCAGACGTTAAAGATACCCAACGCAATTATAATCTGAAAAAGTGTCGAAAGTATGCTCATAACAGATATAAGTAACGCAGATAATCTAACTAACTTACAACCCGAGCCAAGCGATAAGCGGTAACCATTAAATCTTCAGAGGAAGGTTGGCCCGACGTAGCAGAGAGAGAATAAGCTCTCTCTGCTAAAAAGTAAGCGGCTAGTGACCGTTACGACAAACTCCAAACCAGGCCTCTTAAACGTTGATCGAAATATCGACACCAGCTGGCAGATTAAGCTTTTTAAGCTCATCAACGGTGGCAGCTGTTGGCTCTAGAATGTCGATCAATCGCTTGTGCGTACGTACTTCAAACTGGTCCATGGACTTTTTATTTACGTGCGGCGAACGATTAACTGTAAATCGCTCAATGCGTGTTGGCAGTGGCACAGGACCGGAAACGCGAGCGCCGGAGCGCTTTGCGGTTTCGACAATGTCCAATGCTGACTGGTCGATGACTCGATAATCGAAGCCTTTGAGGCGGATACGGATACGTGATGAACTCATAGGATGTTTTTAGTTATGTGCCGGGGCACGGTGAGAAGTTTCAAGTAGTGTGTTGACGATATTGGCGGGAACTTGTTCAAAGCTCTCCGGCTCCATGCTAAAAGAAGCACGTCCCTTACTAAGGGAACGAACAATCGTTGAATAGCCAAACATTTCAACCAATGGAACAAGGGCTAAAACGGAGACGAATGCAGATTTTGTAGCAACATTTCGAATTTGCCCACGACGCCGATTCAAGTCTCCCAGAATATCACCCTGATAAACTTCGGGCGTCTCCACTTCTACCTGCATGACCGGCTCCAGCAATATTGGATCTGCTTTCTGCATTGCCTCTCGAAAAGCAAAAATACCAGCCATTTTAAAGGCTAGTTCCGAAGAATCGACTTCATGAAATGAGCCGTCGAAGAGTGTCACTCTAAAATCAACTACTGGATAACCTGCAACCGTCCCATTGCAAGCAGCTTCCTTAATGCCATCCAAAGCCGGTTGGATAAACTCTTTTGGGATAGCTCCTCCGACAACTTTATTTATAAATTCAGCGCCTGTACCCTGTTCAAGTGGTTCCAGCTTGATTCGGACGTGGCCATACTGCCCCTTACCTCCGGATTGCCGGATAAACTTACCTTCGGCATCTGTTGCTATTGTAACAGTTTCACGGTAGGCAATCTGCGGTCGACCTGCTTCTGCATCTACCTTAAATTCACGGAACAGGCGGTCTTTGATAATTTCAAGATGCAGTTCTCCCATGCCGGAAATCAAGGTCTGCCCGGTCTCTTCGTCAGAGCTTACAACAAAGGTCGGATCCTCTTCAGCCAATCGCTGCAAACCAAGTGACATTTTTTCCTGATCCGCCGATGTTCTTGGCTCAATCGACATGGAAATAACAGGCTCAGGAAAGGTGGGTGGCTCGAGGCGAACGTCATGCCCCTTCGCGCAGAGTGTATCACCGGTTACAACATCACGAGCGCCCACCAGAGCACAGATGTCACCTGCGTAAGCAGTATCAAGATCTTCCCGTGCATTTGCTTTCATCAACAGTAACCTCGAGACACGTTCTGTTTTGCCGGTCCTCATATTATGCAAGGCAACCCCTTTTGATATAGAACCTGAATACACGCGGAAGAAAACCAGCTTACCGACATAGCCGTCGTTCATCAGTTTAAATGCGAGGCCTGCCAGCTTTGCATTATCATCCGGATTCACTTCAACTTCCTTACCTTTAGAGTCTTCGCCCACTATAGGCGGCAGATCCAGCGGAGACGGAAGATAGTTCACAATTGATTCCAGTAAAGACTGAATGCCTTTATTCTTAAAAGCGCTTCCGGGAATAACTGCACAAAACTTAAGCGCCACAGTTGCTGTGCGCACCGCAGAACGGATTTCATTTGCGTTCAATTCCTGACCTTCGAGATATTTGTCTGCCAAATCATCGTCGAAATCCGCCAGCGCCTCAATCAATCGTTCCCTGTAGTCTTTGGCTTGATCGAGATAGTCAGCAGGAATATCCACGGTTGCGAAGCTCATTCCGGAACTATCTGATACTTCATACACGATTGCCCGCATCGAGGTTAAATCGATAAGGCCTTTAAAATCTTCCTCCGTTCCAATCGGCAAAAAAACCGGATGGGCATTTGCACCCAAGCGATCGCGCAGCGACTCAATTGCTGCAAAATAGTCGGCTCCAACCCGATCCATTTTGTTAATAAATGCTATGCGCGGCACGTTGTACTTCGTCATCTGGCGCCATACAGTCTCCGACTGTGGCTGCACTCCGGCAACTGCGCAAAAGACACCAACCGCTCCATCCAAAACCCGTAAAGATCGCTCTACCTCGGCGGTAAAGTCAACGTGCCCCGGAGTATCAATGATGTTTATCCGATGTTCAATTCCCGAGTAAGGACCTTCCTTATTGACCCAATTGCAAGAGATCGCAGCAGAAGTTATCGTGATGCCACGTTCACGTTCTTGTTCCATCCAGTCTGTAACTGCGCTTCCTTCATGTACTTCCCCGATTTTATGAACCACACCCGAGTAAAACAGTATTCGCTCGGTTGTGGTTGTCTTTCCGGCATCAATGTGCGCGGCAATACCAATGTTGCGCATGTGCTCTAAAGGCACTTTACGCTTTGACGAGTTGGTAATTGTTGCAACCGGTGCGGACATGAAAGAAAACTGGAAAAGAACAAATTTTTTAATGTGAGTTTGGGAAAACTCACCAACGCAAATGAGCAAATGCTCGATTTGCCTGAGCCATACGGTGAGTCTCTTCTTTCTTCTTCACCACGGCTCCTGTGTTGTTGTAAGCATCAACAATCTCATCAGCCAGCGCCTCATTCATAGGAACACCCTTGCGCTTTCGCGCAGCTGCAACCATCCAGCGAAATGCTAGACTCTGTTGACGCTCAAACGATACCTCTACGGGCACTTGATACGTCGCTCCCCCAACACGGCGGCTTTTGACCTCCAACTTAGGACGAACATTTTCCAATGCGCCCATAACAAGATCGACCGGATTACCCTTGCCAATTTTTTCGCTGACTCGCTCAAATGCAGAGTACACGATGCGTTGCGCCAGCATACGCTTGCCACGCTCCATAATCATATTGACCAGATTGGTGACCAAAGTGCTGTTGTAACGAGGGTCCGCAATTAGTGGACGTTTTACGGCTTGTCTTCGACGTGACATAACTAAACAGAGATTATAATCGGTAATGAGTTAACTAGCGGATGCCTTAGGACGCTTCACGCCATACTTGGAGCGGCTACGACGACGTTTTTCAACACCAACGCAGTCCAGAGTTCCGCGAACGATATGATAACGCACACCCGGCAGGTCTTTAACACGTCCACCACGCACAAGCACAATACTGTGTTCCTGAAGTTTATGACCCTCGTCCGGAATGTATGCAATTACTTCGATACCATTTGTCAGACGCACTTTTGATACCTTACGGATTGCAGAGTTAGGTTTTTTTGGCGTACGGGTCATCACTTGCACACAGACTCCACGGCGAAATGGATTGGAACGAAGTGCGGGAGACTTAGTTTTCTCCTTCTGCACTCTACGTGGCTTGCGGACGAGTTGATTAATTGTTGGCATCTAGGACTAGGTGATAAATTTTTAGAAAAGCTCTGAAAAGTAGCATCCGCTAAATGCGATGCAAGCATTATTCAAATATTTTTTACTTCTTCGAATAGGATCATGCCTGAAGCCCTCCGGATAGGCAAACAAGCTTGATAATTAGTTTCCGGCCGGAAATTAGCTTTTTCAGGCGGAACTATACTGTATACTCAATTATCAGAATTAATCGACTATTGCCGATTTACTCTGTTCTCTGTACTTCTCGCGGCCGTTTTCAAACGCGATAGACTTACTTTTCGGCAAATCTCTGAGATAGTAGCAGAGTAAACTGGTGCCAGCCTCTTGCCGGACACCTTACCATAGCTTACCATAGTCTAAACATAGGTAACAATAACCGACATTTTGTAACTCATCTTTACAAATACTTGTTTTGTCCAGTAGTGTGAACTTTTTTAGGTA
>CAZUYZ010000250.1:0-7183 GCA_964624365.1 uncultured Puniceicoccaceae bacterium | reverse complement strand
AACGGGTGCCTCTGACCTGTACGCGAACATCTTTGGTAAGGCAGATCTTGGAGGAAAGCTGGAATTATCGCGTCTGTTTTCGATGTACGTCAGAGGCAACGCTACACTGGAGTCTACCGGATCTTTGGATGCTCTGATCATCGTGCTGAAGACGGATGCGAACATCTTCATCGACGGACGTATGGACACGAACGTAGTCACTGGTGGGACATATCTGACGGCGGAACAAGGTTCCATCTACATGAGCAGTATGGATCCGATACGTTCCTATATACTTGAGGCGAAATCTGGCACGGGCATTTTCCTGCGCACGGAAGTGACAGAGTTAACAGCGGAAGCGCTTAGCACGGGTCTTGGTAACGCGTTGAGTCTGGGCAACTACACCGGTAGCGCTGAGATCGAGATACATGAGGAAGACGATGTGATCTTGAAAACAGTGTACAATGTCAACGGACCGATACGGATCATGTCTGGAGACACGCTAATAGCAGAGCAGGTTTTCTCCGCCACGGATGCTCCGGGTCATAACATCGGACTAATGTCAACGGGTGGTGATCTTGAAGTGGGCTTGATTGTGGCTGGTCCTACGCAGGGACAGGTCTCACTGAGCGCGAGTGGAACGATCAGTGACATCGCGCAGTCAGATACGTCAGCGGATATTATCGCCAATATGGCGTTGATCTATGCCGGCGACTCAATTGCCTCAGGCGAGGCAGGACTGGAGCTGATTGTCAGCGAGCTACACCAGTTTGCAGCGACTGATGTCACCATCGAGACCATTAATAATGATGTTGAGATGTTCTTGCTGACTGGCGACAATAACCTCGATATCAAGTCCTCGGGAGGTGATATCGTCGTTACTCGTCTTGACAGTAACAGTGGCAATATCAAATTGGAAGCATCTGCAGGTAGGCTATATGTTGGCTCTTTGGATGGGGGCCTTAGCAATGGGTGGATTGATCTGGATGCCGGTGATGTCATAGCACTGGTTGAGACGACCTATGATGGGCAAGCCGGTACTATTATCAGCCATGATGCTATCGAAGTAGATTCCAAGGGCCCAATCAATCTCTTCGGTAATTTGAAATCTGAAGATAATAAGATACAGGTTTACTCGCAGGATAGTGGAGGTGATGTAACGATCGCAGGCAAAGTGACTGCCGGCAGGGATTTGTTAGTAAAAGCGGGTGATAACCTGATCGTCGAAGCGTCTGCGGAATTGATTATTGAAGGTCTGTCGAGCAATCTGGATACAGAAAGAGGATTCCTGATCTTTGCTGGTAGTTTGGAAGCATCTGGTGCAGTTGTTTTACAGTCAAATGTGGAGATGCAGTTAAATGGCTCTGTATACAGTTCTGGTGACATCTCTATTGTTACCAATGACGGCAATCTGGATGTGTCCGGCACCGTGTCTTCCGATGGAATTGTAACCATAAGTTCAGAGGGCGACCGACTGGAAATCACCGGCGCGATCACTGCGTCAGAGTCTGTTGTCATCGACTCGCAACGGAATAACCATACCGCTATCAGTGGTGAAATAGCCGTGAGCGATCCGGGCGGCACTGTTGAGATTATCATGACCTCTGCTTATACCAATGGGCCAACAACCGAACCCAAGCTGGTTGTTAGCAAGCGCATTGTTGCGGCAGGAAGCATTATCCTGGGAACTTATGGCGATTTGGAATTGCCCACGGGATCCTATTTGACCGGAACCAGTAATGATGCTGCCGGGCAGATAGTTCTATCGGGCGCTACTGGCGTAACAATAACTGGCCGTGTCAATGCGATTACTTTCACCGTTAACAATGTTGTACAGACGGGAACAAGTACTTACAGCGACCGCGTTCTCAACTATACGGGCGATGCCCTGACCTTTAATGGTGACGATCTGGTTATCAAAGTGGATGGCGACATTGACCTGAGCGACGTTACCGTGAGTGGGCGTGTTGATATTCAAGCCAGTGGTACGATCACCGTGAGTTTTTTAGTTGCTGACTCTGGAGTCGTGACACTGGAATCAACCGGCGGTAATATGGTTGTCCATTCACTGAATGCCTCATCCAGTGCCGGTGTGAGTCTGAAAGCTACAGGAACAGTAGAAGTAAAATCAGGTGCAGCTGGAGTAGCATTAGATGCTTCTGGCAAGAGTCTGAATATAGAGGCAGGAGAAAGCATTTTAATCGAAGGTGATGTTGTCGCTGGCAGCGACAGCAGCGCCATTGATCTGGAATCTGGAACAGATCTTACGATCAATGGTAATGTGACAGCTGGCAGTGACATCAATCTGGACGCTGGAACCGATCTGATAATAAATGGCATACTCACCGCCGTAGGTAGCATCCATCTGAATGCGTATACCATGACACCATTAACTGCTAACATAACCAACTTGCAGATTGTCGGTAATGTGAGCGCAGGAGGTGCCGCGAGCATAAACGCAAACAGTGAGTCTGTTTCGATTACCGGAACAGTAACCGCCGTTAACGACTTAAGTATTACCGCCGGAGATGCCATTGACCTGAGCGCTATAGGAAGCCTTGAGTCGACAGCATCAGCAGTGAAGCTGACGTCAGGCAATGGCACCATGGTGATAACCGGCACAATTACTGCCGCCGAAAGCATTGATCTCACAGCGGGAACCACGCTTGAAGTTAACAGTGCCGTGACTGCGGGCACGGAAGTCATTATGGACGTCGCAACAACCCTGCTGGTTAGCGTCAGTGGAACGGTTGTTGTAACCGATGATACTGGAACGGATGATCGGATAATCGTCGATGCCGGTGGAGCGATCACGGTAGACGGAACCTTGCAGGCGCAAACGATGATAGATCTTTATACAAAAGCATCACTCACACTGAGTGCAACAGCCGTATTGGGCGGTCTGTCCGGAAATGACACGACCTTCATTCGTCTGGATGGATTCAAGGTGCTTAGTGAAGCCGCTGGCAGCCAGGTAAATGGAATCACCGAACTGCGGATTACCGAATCGATAGCGAATCTGGAATGGGACGTACATGGCAGCACGACCTGGATGCACGTAGAGGACAACGACGATTTGCTCACATTATTGCTCAATGGTAACCAAGTGCTGCTGGTTAGTGACACAGCGCTATTAGGTGAGCCGCAGGGAGCGGCATACAGTCTTGCTGATCCTAGCGGTACAGGCGAAGCGATCGGGGTATTTCTGTATGCATTGACCGTTGAGGTGGTAACCGATATTGGTGATGGCAAGGAAACCATTCACTACACCGCGGAGCTACTGACAAACAGCACACTGGTAGAAGTCGAGCCGGTAAGTGGATTTGACAACATTGTGAGCGTTACCAGCAAGGAACCATTGGATCACGTCGACGGCCTACTGGGAGTAGCAATGAATCAGGTAGAGATTGATGCAGCAGAGGAGAACTACCAGCAGGCGCTGTACTCACTGATGACACGCAACGGCTAGTCGGGCTAGTGCATCATAACACTCATAATTTTGCATCTTTAATTTTTCTTGTGGCGCGCAGCTTCAGCGAGCGATTTATGCGCCTCTAAAGATATGCGGTCGCTATAAGATGCGAGCCAAATGAAGTTGCCTTGCCTCATGGAATTTGCTTTGACTGATAGGCTTGACAGGCAAATGATTTATGCACTCTGTAGGTGGTTTTACTCAACCTTAGTCTTGTTATGAAACCTACGTATAATCCTTCAAAGATACGACGTGCGCGAAAATTTGGGTTCCGTGCTCGCAATGCCACTCGAAGTGGACGTAAAATACTTGCCGCTCGTCGTGCTAAAGGTCGCCGCAAATTGGCTGCTTCCGTGAGGTATCGTTAGCAGGTCGGTTTTTGGAACTATGGGTGTTCCAACTCAGAAACGCTTACGAAACCGGAACGACTTCCAGAAAATACGATCTCTTGGCGAACATGTTTTTTGCAAGTCGTTTATTTGTCAGTATCTTTTGTATCCAGACAGGCAAACTGGCAATCGACGATTAGGAGTCATCGCATCTCGCAGAGTTGGTAATTCTGTTAAGCGCAGTCGAGGGAAACGAATCATTCGCGAGCTGTTTCGTAAGCATGAGTTGAGGCTTCCACCGAACTGTGATATTACTGTTATTTTACGTTCAAGTTATAGTAGCTGTAAGTTTGAAGAGTTGGAGTCACAGTACTTAATGGTCTGTGAAACCATTTCCAAAAAATCGAAAACTAGTCAAAAATGTGTAAAAAGGGCCTAGCTCCAAATTTAGAAAAAAGAACCTTATTTCGTGTGATAACTAATTTTGTTTTATCGATTCCTATTCGTTTTATACTGGTTTTATTACGTATTTATCAGTTTGGTTTTTCACCATTGAAACAATTTTTTTTTGGACCGGCCTGTGGCTGTCGCTTTCAGCCTACCTGCTCCTGTTATGCCTACGATGCATTTTCACGTTTTGGATTAAGAAAAGGGCTATGGTTTACAGCTCGGCGACTTTTGCGTTGTCATCCCTGGCATCCAGGTGGATTCGATCCGCTGCCTGATACTAGCGCTGGTAATTTAGATCAGGTAAGCCAATAGCCCTCACATATTTGTAACATTAGATGGATAAAAAAAATACATTTCTAGGTATTCTCTGCATACTGGCAGGCATCGGTTTCATGGTGAAACAGACTGTCGACATGAAAGAGCAACAAGCTGAACAAGAGCGTGCTGCGGAAAACATGGAAGTAACCCAAAGCGCCGGTCCGGCAATGACTGAAAGCGTCAAAGAAGTTTTAAGTTTAGCCACCGAACCAAGCGCTGCTTTGAAAAACATTTACCCGGAGAGCGAAGAAAGAATTATAACACTTGCGAACGAATTTGTTGAGGTTGATTTTACAACCGCAGGTGGTGCAATTAAAACCGTCAGTTTTTTAGAAACAAAAAAAGGTGAGCGTGACACCTATGTTTTCAATGAGACTGGCCTTTTGCCTGCCTTAAGTCTTGATTTATCGGAAGAGAAAAGTGACCTTCAGGCATTTACTATTCCTTATGCGGTCGCAGAAAAGACTACCCACTCGATAACTTTCCAGAGAGAAGTAGGCGATGGACGGACCCTACAGCGCATTTATACGCTTCCAGATTCTAACTCAGAGCAAGATCCATACGAAATTCAGCACAAGACAGTTTTTAACAATAGATCTGGTTCTGCTTGGCCTTTATCTGAGCTATACATCAATCTGGGCACGGCTCATTCTATTTCTGATAAACAGCCGCAAAATTTTCTAAATGTTGGTTATTTTGATGGCAACAAAGCTAAATTTACGGCGATTGATAAGTTGCTGGGTGGTGGTTTTTTTAGTTTTCTTGGTTTTGGTAACAGCGAGCCAATCGATAGGATAAAAAAAGATGTACGGAGCGAATGGGTTTCAGTGAAAAATCAATTTTTTGCCTCGATTCTTTCTGCTGAAAAACCGGGCAGTGAATTGTTTGTTTACAAGGTTGATTTACCTGAATTGGAAGACGGCTCGCAACAGCGTCCGGGGATTTCGGCAAGTGTTGGCTACAACATAGGAACGATAGCTGCTGGTTCAACCAAAGCGCTGGAATTCGACTTTTATGTCGGGCCTAAGGAATACAAGCGTTTGCAAGCGATGAACAACGAGCAAGACAGAGTTATGCAGTTCGGCTTTTTAAGCGTGATTAGTAAGCTTCTATTATCGTTTATGTACGGGATACATAAGTTTGTTCCGAACTGGGGATGGTCAATTGTGATTATGACTATCTGTATCAAGCTGCTATTCTGGCCTCTATCGGCAAAAGCAAGTCGCTCTCAAAAGCGGATGGCTAAGATTCAAGAGCCGATGAAAGAGCTAAAGGAAAAGCATAAGGATAGTCCTCAGAAATTTCAAAAAGAGATGCTTTTGCTTTTTAAGAAACATAAAGTGAACCCTGTCGCCGGATGTTTACCAATGCTTATCCAGATGCCGATTTTTGTTGGTTTATTTTATATGTTGCGGACTGCATCAGAGTTGCGACACGAATCCTTTCTTTGGGTAAACGATTTATCGATGCCTGATACGCTGGCTCATGTAGGTGGCTTTCCGATCAATCTTTTGCCTCTCATTATGGGAGTTTCCATGTTTTTTCAAATGAGCATGGCGCCGGTTTCACCGACTGCTGATCCGGCGCAGCAAAAAATATTTAAATTCCTTCCTTTTATTTTCTTAATCTTTCTGTACAACTTTTCATCTGGTTTGGTTCTCTATTGGACCGTTCAAAACTTTTTAACGATACTTCAACAGAAGGTGATTAACCATCTTCCGGATGAAGAGCCTTTGGAAGCAAACCCACCTGCAAATGCGAAAAAACGCAAAAACTCATCTGGCAAAAAGTCTCGCAAAAAAGAATAGATTTTGTTGCTGATAATTTAGAAATTTACAAAAGAATATTTAGAGATGTCAGGACACAGTAAATGGGCTACGATAAAACGCGCCAAAGGTGCAGCTGATGCAAAACGAGGTAAGCTGTTTAGCGTGCTCAGCAAGGATTTGACTCTTGCTGCCCGATCGGGTGGGGGTGACCCTGGCTTCAATCCTCGTTTGCGCACAGTGATCACAAAGGCAAAAGAGGCAAATATGCCGGCTGACAATATTGATCGAGCTATAAAAAAAGGTACCGGAGAGCTGCCCGGGGTTGTTTATGAAGAAGTTGTCTACGAGGGCTATGCTGCTGGTGGAGTAGGGCTGATTGTTGAAGTAACGACCGATAACAAAAACCGTTCTGCATCTGAGGTGAGAAGTACTATGGGCAAAAACGGAGGTAACCTTGCCGGAGTAGGTTCGGTGGCATTTCAGTTTGATCGAGTGGGACAATTCATCATTGATGCAACAAAGATAGATGAAGAGACATTAATGGACATCGTCCTTGAGGCCGGCGCTGAAGACATTAAAAATGAGGGAGATTACTTTGAAGTTATTTGTCCTATGGCAGAGTACGATGCAGTTTCTCAGGCTTTAAGTGACAAAGAGCTGGAGAGCGAAGAATCCGATTTAGTCTATTTGCCAAATGTGACTGTTCCGATCAGCGATAAAGAGAGTGCTCGCAAAGTACTGCATCTGATTGAAGCGCTGGAAGACCTGGATGACGTAAAAGCGGTACACTCCAACATGAATTTAGTGGGTGACGTCTTTGATGAAGAAGCATAAAAAGCGCTTGCTAAACCAATTGGCATCATTAG
>CAZUYZ010000249.1:0-2667 GCA_964624365.1 uncultured Puniceicoccaceae bacterium | reverse complement strand
CGTGCGAAGTGGTAACATATAGACAAGTTCTTCTTCTTCAACGTTGATTCCGGTCGTTGTGTATTGTGAATCACGGACATGTTATCTCCATAAATCCATGTTGGTCCATTAATATCAACTCCCATCATACGTAACTTGTACCTGACCCCACGCAATGTCTCTATGCCTTGTTTCATTGCCACAAACTCTGCCCCAAAGACACTGGATTCGATAGTTGACTGTTTCTTAGAGAAGAATGTGATCAGTGCCATGTTCAAATAGATAAGGAAACCAGATCGTGATCTCCGAATCTTCTTGTCGTCCGCATGACTCGCATCCACAAACATCCTCAAATCAACATCCTTGCCTCTAGGTTTTGGCATGTCAGGAGGTATAGCTTCTTTAGCATCAGGGTAGAAGTCTTTCCAATCACATCTCATGAAGTTGTTCTCGTCAATCTCAGGATAAGTTGGGTCCAACACAAGTCGCGCGTTGTGTTTCATCTTCAGGTACCCAAACATGTGGTAGAGTGCATCTAGGTGTCCTTCTCTAGGTGCCGCCAAGAAACTCGACAAAGCAGAAACTTCTGTGATGATGTCGATTCGCCCAAGCTCAACAATCCACCGTGCAATCCCAATGGACGAGTAGTAGAACGCGTGGTCGTCGGGTCCCAACTCTGGTGTGTCGTCGATGTCTGGGTAATATTCGTTCGGAAAAGGTCCCCTTGATCTTGGCAAACCTGTACCACGTTTCTTCCTGATGTGCTCTTCGACTTTCTTGAACGCTTCCTGAACATACTTGCTGGAACTCAGACTCCACGCCACAACACGGTTTGGTAGTCTCACAGCACGTAGTTTTGCTCCCAAATAGAAATCAGGATCTCCTATCGAGTCTTTCTTCATCTTGAAGAATCGATCCAAAGCCCATAACTCCGCTTCCGCACTATGATGGATACACAAACAATCGTCGACGTAGAGTAGGATGTACGCGTAGTATTCGTGCCCATCTTCACGCGTTTCCGCCTTCATCCACAAGTCGGGATCCGCACGACACGGTACATATCCCAAAGTACGCATCGCATCCGCCAAGTGATGTCGGAACGCCGCTCCAGCACTCTTCAAACCGTACAACGCTCGTACAACGATTGCCCGTTTGCCCGCATCCGGTCCGCACTCTGGTCCCAAAACCGTCCAGATTTTCTCAAGATTTGGTGCAGTTACGAAAGCATTTTCAATGTCACAGGTCTTTACTTCCAAGTCGTTCAAAGCTGCAAGCGTCAAAGCAATCCGCATCGTTTCGCGCCCTACCACACTTGCGTAAGTTTGTGTTGATGGTGGATCAGTGGTATGTCCCCCGGCGACGAACCGTGCTTTGAAACGAAAGTTTTCCATCTTCACAACGTAGATTAAGTGACAATCGATTTGCTGGTAGTCGTCCGGTATCGGTTCGTCGTCCCCAATGATCTTGAAGGCAACCATGACGTTCTTCATTTCCAGCCTGATCGCGTCCATCCACTTTGTGTTGCCGTTTTGTTCGTCAAGCCGTTTGGCGTGTTCAACACTTGTCGGCAGTTCAAAACCAAACATGTGTGTTTTCTTCACAAACTTCTTCTTGCGTACGGCCCCAAGGATTCGATTCGCCTTCTTGAGCGTTGCTGGTACCCACCATTGAAACGCCGGTTCATGGTCCAGGCCTTGTGTTACTGCAAAATTCGCCACTTCGACCGGATAACACTCTTTCAGGTCACTCAGCTTTTCCCAGCTCGTAGAATCGTCCTTCCATTTGACGCACAACCACCAGCCCTTTGTCGTCGGGACTCTGTGTTTGCGTCCCTTGTGCATGATGTATGCCTCTTCCGGTTTCTGAATAGCATTTTCATCCATCCTGAAGTCGATGATCTCGTCGAATAGTACAGTATGATTTCCTTCTGCATCACACATCGCCCAAATATTCTCAGCGATAGTGTTGGCCGCGTATGCGACACACTGCCCATCCGGAAACTCCACTTCGTACATCCGAGTATCGAGAATAGGATTACTCGACGCCGTTCCCTTCAGAGTTCCGTCCGCTTCTCTCTTCCGACGTTTTACCGTGCCCTTGGTCATTACGCCGTTATGTGGAAGCGTAACCGCCGCATTCAGCAACTCATCCCCATACTCAGGTGTTACATTGCCGTCCGCGTCTTCTGCATGCCGATGTTCCTCATCGTCATCTTCGTATCGATCGTAGATCGGCGTCTCAGCCCCCTCGTCAGACAGCTCAGACCACTTCATACCGGGTCCACACTTGATTTCGATACATTCATCAAATACCGCACGTGTCTTCTTCTCATCGGCATCTAACCATTCCGCTTCGGTTAGCGCACGATACGTGCTGCAACATACCACCTTTCCCGTGGATTTCAATATTCTCGCCGTATAGGCGTTGCCGACATCGATACTTGGCCCTAGGTATCTTCCCAAGACTTGTTTGTCAATTGGGAAACTCGCCGACACATCATGGAACTTGACCCATTCATACCAACCGAGTTGGCAGTGGGTGGAGATGTCAACTGTCTGTCCATGCACACCCGTTTCCGGGACTTCTCCATTCAACAATGGGGATCCGTTCATTGTTTTTGACTGGATCTCTGCCTCATACTCAAGGCAATCATCCCATAACACCTTCGGTGCCCTGGACTTGACCATT
>CAZUYZ010000248.1:0-4862 GCA_964624365.1 uncultured Puniceicoccaceae bacterium | reverse complement strand
AACTCCCAAACACAGTGAGCAAAAACAGCAGCAGCCAGATGGTCTTCCGGTCGAACATTACAGTCAGGCAATCAGCCTATCATATTTAAGGCAAGCATAGAGCTAACGGAGTGGAGAAAGTTGAAAATTATAAACATAACGGCATGGCCCTCTTCGAAGTTTTTTGGCCCTCTTCGAAGTTTTTTTGGCCCTCTTCGAAGTTTTTTGGCCCTCTTCGAAGTTTTTAAGATGCAGTTGGGCGGGGAGCACGGCTAAACCATTATAGCCAGGGGGCTACGCGGCGCAGTGAGCCGGGCGAGACGGCAGTGTCCGGCGAAGCCTTCAGGCGTAGACGGGCCGATTGGAACCGTTGCTCGTGGAGGCCAATTGCCCCCTTATGCGTTGACCGGAGAAGCGGCTAAAGATTGAAAAATCATGAAACCTTGCCCCGACCCTTTTTGCGTCCTTTGCCCCGACCCTTTTTGCGTCCTTGAAACCTTGCCCCGACCCTTTTTGCGTCCTTGAAACCTTGCCCCGACCCTTTTTGCGTCCTCCCGACCCTTTTTGCGTCCTCCTTTTTGCGTCCTCCCGACCCTTTTTGCGTCCTCCGACCCTTTTTGCGTCCTCGACCCGTTAAGCGAAAATTGGACATAAGATGAAGTTGGGCGGGGAACTCGGCTAAATCTGTAATAGACAGGGGGCTCCGTGACGGAGTGAGCCGGTCGAGGCGGCCGATTGCAACCGTTGCTCGTGGAAACCTGTTGCGCCGTTGAAGCGTTGATCGGAGAAGTGGATAAAAGTGTTAGAATGCGTGGCCTGACCCGTTTTCAGTTCCCGTTTTCAGTTCCCTGACCCGTTTTCAGTTCCAGAGCGATGGGGTTAAGCATCCTCACAAACAAGATCCCACCAATCATCAAAAATAGATTCTAGACTCTGAACCTCTTCTGCTGTCTGCATGTCACGATCAAACCGTATTAATTTACTCTGATCGCCAGATCCTCGAACCCCGTAACCAAACATCCAAGCTGCTTCTACTCCGATAAAATAGTCTCCTGTTTCGCCTACTACATTTAACCCGTTTAGCGTATCAGTCATCTCTTGGCGGTCAGGCACTTTGTATCCATGGCTAATTTCAACACCGCCGCATTTAGATGATGCTAGTATCACATGGCTATTCCCGACACTAGCGCATATGTATTTTTCATAGAACCAAGATAATGGCGATGACAACAGCTTGGAATCATAAGGAACATCATCCTCACTACGAGGAATCAACACAGTCGTTGTGTTGTCCTTATGACTGTAAACAAGCTCTCCGTTGATCAACTCTTTCTTTGTAGAACGAGCCTCCAACCATTTTTCTAAATCAAAATTTCTAAATGTTTCCATCTCTAACAACCTGGTTTTCTAAGTGGCCCTGAAGTTGGGTTTTTGTAGTTTCCGCCATGCTTGGCTCTGTGCTGAGCTTCAGTTTTAACAGCTTCAATATTATCGGGTTCCGCAGCTAAGTGAGGATGGCTTTGAACGCTGTTAATGTGGTGTCCAATTTCTCCAGGCTTTACATGGCCTGCCTGTTGAGCCCGACGAACACCAGCCGAACGAGAGTTGCGACGCCCTGGAGAATCATCAAAATTGAATTGGAAGTTTTCGCCTACCTGAGTAGCTGGAGGATATTTAGGAGACTCGGGATAACCATTATGAACTAGTGTTCCAGACTCCCCAACAAAGTAGTTATGATCGTCTTCTACTTCTAAATTAAAGGTGTCCTCAGGAGTTTCTAACTCCCGTAAAGTGACGCTGAGAACTTCCAGCATTTCTCCGTCCTGACTCAGAACGGTCATACCTTCTTTTAGATCAATCGCAGCAAGCCAGTCATTCTCACTTTCAACCCAGAATCGATGCTTTATAGTTGCTGTGATTACCTCGTCACCAACATCAATATCAATCCAGTAGTAAGTAAAATTCTTGAAGGTTTGAAGGACCTTCTGCTCTACAACCTCTCCAGTTTCGAAATCGAAGGCATATACGACATCGCCTTCTTTGATGTCCTGTATTTCGACGTCACCTTTAGGCGTCGCAACCAGAGTTCCAGCAATAAAGCACGGAACTACTTTGTTTGCAGATTTCCCGAATAATTTGCCCAAGAACTTGCCTCCACCTTTGACAGCAGGTTTACCTCCCGGAAATATCCCTGCGAAAAGCCCAACAGCAGCTAGTGTGCGGCTGGTACGCTCACCGGTAATGTAATCCTGCCCGGTTATCAATTCAACCACGCTCTGCCCGGTCCCAACAAGTGGTACTGCCCCCACACCAAGAGAGACTGCATCACGAGCACCAAATCCTAAGAAACTTCCGCCGCCACTTTCATTGGCCAGATTGGCAGCAAATCCAGTCGGGTCGACAAAACTCACCGGATTGCCTCCGGCATACGCAAACCAGTTCCAGGCATCCCGAGCCGGGTCGCTGTTGACGAACCTGCGGATGAGCGGGTTATAGTACCGGGCACGCATGTGAACCAGTCCGTTGCTGTCAGTCTGCACGCCAAAGAAGCCGCCGAACTGGAATGGTGTTTCATAATTGTTTTTCTGATAGGTAACTGTGCCGTAGGGTGAGTAGCGGAACTCGTCGATTACTGTTTCGCTTTCATCGGTCAAGGCAGCGGTGTTGCCAACGTGGTCAAAATGATAATAGGTGGCGCTGCCGTTTGAATCAACTTCATACTGCAAGCCGACCCCGTACACGTAGCGGGTGGTTTGTCCGTCTTTGGTGCGGCTGAGTATCCGCGACAGAGAACCATGCGGATCGGTGACGTAGGTGATGACACCGTTGCTATCGGTGACCTGCGTGCGGATGTCTTCGACGTCGTACGAATAGGTGAGCCCGTCCACTGAGGTCAGGCGGTTGCGTGCGTCAAAAATATACGTGTCTATAGTTCCGTCCGGCAGGGGGCCACTCGTCATGTTGCCGTCGGGATCGTGCGTGACTGTCTGCCCTTCAAAGCCGATCAGCTCGTTGTCATCGTTGTAGAGCATCTCGCTGACGACGTTGGGTTTGGCATTTAGGGTTTCGGGCTCAGGCAGACGGTAAATTGACTGAATTTCATCCGAGGGGTAGTAGCCGTTTTTGTAGAGCAGGATAAGTTGCCCGGCAGAGGTTTGCTCTGTAATAACCCATGGGCGGGCAGCATCGTCATAAGTGATTTTGCGTTCGGTGCCGTTGGGACGTACGATACGATTCAGAGTGCCGTCGTTGTTCCAGTAATGAGTCGTTGTTCGAGGACTTGTAGTTGAATCCAGCTTGTCGATTACACTTTTCAGGCGACCGGTTTTCCAGTAGATATATTCGACATGTCCGGCGCCGTTTTCAGTGCCACCGGGATAGATCAGTTTACGCAGTTTTCCGCTGTTGTAATAGCGATAGCCAAGGGTGTTACCAACGCTGTCGGTGTAGCTGGTGACCCGTCCCAAGTTGTTGTAGGTGCGGGTGATAGTGGCGCTGCCTTCCTGCAGGGTCAGCAGGTTCCCGTCGTCGTCGTACTCAGTGTAGTTGACTGTACCAACGTCGTCCGCTATGGAACTGAGACGTCCGGTAGTCGGATCGTAGGCAAAGGTGGTAGTTTGGCCGGAGGGTTCGGTGATGAGTATCGGGGCGCCACGATGATTGTAGGTGGTGAGAGTTGAGTGGTCGTCGGGCGTGATAATCTCTGTCGTACGCCCAAGACCGTCGTAGTTAAATTCGAAGAGATTGCCCTCTTTGTTACGGTAGTAGCGTAAGCGTCCAAGACGGTCTAGCTCGCTGACTGTAGTATCACCGAGTGGATCGGTGAATGTATTCTTTGGGTAACCGCTGGTTACATCGCCGTCCGCAGTACTGGACACGGTGTAGGCAAAGGCAGAGTTGCGTGTGGTGGGCGCACCTGGGTGACTTTGCGTAATTGGGCGGTTGTCAGCATCGTAGATGTAAGAGGAAGTGCGAGCTGCGGCATTGTCGGGACGGATTTCCTGCTCTAGCTGTCCGTTGGCGAAGTAGATGAGGTCTGTCTGACGATCCAGAGCATCCTTTATAGCAGTGTTCCAGTCGCGACCGTCATACTCAAAGTCAGCTACCATATCGTCTTCCAGGCTGGCTGTGTCATTGGCGAGATATTGCTTATCGACTTTATCCGTAGCGGTATATTCGGTGCGTGTTTGCACACGCTGAACATCATTATCTTCGGGCGCCAGGGTTGTGGCAAGACGAGCCTGATCATCGTAAATGAGTGTCTCTATCGCCTGATTGCTACCGCCGTCATCGTAAATCGTTTCGGTGAGCTGGCGGCGGGCATTGTACTCAAAGGTGGTAACAATCCCACGGGGCGTTGTAATTCCTGTTAGGTCGCCACGATCACTGTAGGTAAAGTCGGTGCGAAAATCGCCGGGCGCATCCGTCCAATCCGGATGCCCGAAGTTGTCATAGGCGTTTTCCGTCACTAGCCCATCACCATCCGTCGATGTGTGCAACTGACCGGCAGCGGCGCCACTTTCGTAGTAGGTTAATATGGTAGTTCCTTCAGGATCAATGATTTGCAGCGGACGGTTTTTGCCCGAGTTAAACCCTCCGGTGGCGTAGATAAGCTGGGTGATGTTACCTTCGGGGTCGGTGGTTTGCTTGAGGCGGTGCAGACTGTCATAAACGTTGACTGTACTGCCGCCACCGCGTGGATGGTCGATACGTTCCAGATTGTGATCGCCGTCGAAGGTGAAGTAAGTAACTTCACCCGCCGCTGAGGTGCGCTCCACGATCTGATCCTGTCCGTCATAGACCCAGGAGGAACGGTTGCCGGACTCATCTTCAGTCGCGATGGAGCGCCCGCGCTCGTCATAGAAGAAGCATTTAATCCCGCC
>CAZUYZ010000247.1:0-2964 GCA_964624365.1 uncultured Puniceicoccaceae bacterium | reverse complement strand
CAAATTCAGCAACGACATGAGCCCAACCTTGCATGTTGTTAGCACTTTTCTTACCTGCTCCCCAAGCTGTAAAAGCAATATTCTTAAAACGAATACCCTCATTTGCGAAAGAATTATACCCTATAGCAATTTGCCTTAAATTACTGGAAGAAGTTGCTTTTGCAGCATTTTTTCTGACCAAACCGACCGCCGGAATTAAAATTCCGGCGAGGATGCCAATGATTGCTATAACCGTAAGCAATTCAATCAGGGTAAAGCCTGAACGTGTTTTTGTGTTTTTATGTATATTCATGAGTTATTAAAATATAAATTAATGTTTTTTATGATTAATATTAAGTGATTATTTTCATGATTCTGTACCTTAAAGTCCATCTTTTTTTTAATTTTTGTGTTTTTTGCTCTTCATGTTCTCTATTTGCGTGAGGAATAAGATTTTACTCCTTAGGGTTAAGAATTTGAAACAGCGCTACACACCTTTTTTAAAACTTCTGAGACTTCGGTAACACTATTGGTAAGTAAAAAACAGCGTGAATCCGTGCAGACCTGATAGTCGGACGGTTGTTCTTCAGGATTGAGATAGACAAATATGCGATGCCAAAAGTGATTTACCAGCTCACCACGGAGAATCTCGATTAAGCTTTTAGTTCGTACCTTGATAACACAAAGCCCAATGAAATGAGTCGCGATTGATTCCAAAGCATGGGCGATCCCGGAGGCGACTTTCTGTGCGCTGTCAGTAAACGCTGGAAACAAAGAGCGCATTTCTTCATCCAAATAAGCCTCGCCGTTTAGAGCGTATAATCCGGAAAGTGCATGTAAGAGCGCGGCATTCCCGGATGGCGCTGCGTTGTCGAACCATTCCTTGCGGCGCACAACTGGCGTATCGCTTTCATCTGCTGTAAAAAAATAACCGACTGAATTTGGATCATAGAACCGACGAAGTGCGCTTTTGATACAGATTTCAGCGCGCTTCTGGTAAATTGAAGAGGCGCCTTCTTCTAACCAGTCAATCTTTGCTGCAATACTCAAAAACGCTTCCGCGGCCAGGGCATAGTCGTGCAAAAAGCCATCTACCTGAGCGCCTGAATTTTCGTAGAATACTGAGTTCAAATGGAATTCATCGCCGTTGCCATCAGCAACCTTTTCCCAAATGAAATCGGCTGCTCTACGAGCTAGCTCCAACCATTCCGGTCTCCCAAAATAAAATCCGGCATCTGCAAGTGCTCGTATCAACAAACAGTTCCAAGCAGTGGAAATTTTCGTATCCTTGCCAGGACGAACACGATTCTTCTCTCTATGGGCAAGCAACTTTCGACGCTCCGGAGCCAAACGATGACGCGTCTCAATGTCAGGGTCGACGAGCGCAGGATTGGAAGTTTCCTGCTCAAAATTACCCTTTTCGGTTATATTGTATGCCTGGCAAATTGCTTTCGTGTCACCGCCTGAACCCAAAACTGACTCAATCTCTTCAGGCTTCCACACATAATACTGACCTTCCTCACCATCGCTGTCAGCGTCCAGAGCGGCGTAAAAACCTCCTTCTTCTGCGCTCATCTCACGCTCCAGCCATTCAATTGTTTCTTCAACCACAGCTGCGTACAAGGGATCCTTATTGTCCAGCCACCCACGCGTATAGGCATCCAGCAGTAAAGCATTGTCATAGAGCATCTTTTCGAAGTGTGGAATCAACCAGTGGCGATCGACACTGTAACGGGCGAAACCGCCCCCAAACTGATCAAACAAGCCACCGTGAGCCATTGCACGAAGTGTCTTGTGACGAACCGTTTGAATACGCTGAGCAAGCTTTGGGTCATCTTTCAGAAAATGGCTGTTTTGCAATACACCCAAAAAATTGAGTGACATCGAAGGCGGAAATTTCGGCGCATTGCCAAAACCACCGTACTGATCGTCGTGGTTGCCACAGATGCCTTTAGCAGCATTTACCAATAAAGTTTCCCATTGCCCATGTGTACTATCACCACTGGCAATCATCGTCGTCGCCAAAATGTTCTTTTGGATTGCGTCGGCATTTTCTTCCAGCTCCTTTCGGGAACGCTTGTAAAAGTCCGCTATTCGCATCAATAGCTGCGGCCAGGGAATAAGACCATTCCCACGATCTTCGGGCGGGAAATATGTGCCTCCGAAAAAGGGCCGTCCATCCGGCAGGCAAAATACGTTGAGCGGCCAGCCACCGGAATGCTGAATCATCTGCACTGCCTCCATGTAAACCTGATCGACATCGGGTCGCTCCTCGCGATCAACTTTCACACAAACAAAGTGCTTATTCATGAGCTTTGCAATGTACTTGTCCTCAAAGCACTCATGCGCCATTACGTGACACCAGTGGCAGGCAGAATAACCAATCGAAACCAACAAAGGCTTATCTGATTCCTCAGCCGCAGCCAGAGCGGCATCTCCCCAAGGATACCAGTCCACAGGATTTTCGGCATGTTGTTTAAGATACAAGCTGTCTTCTTTGCTAAGTCGGTTTTGCATTTCAGTATCGCTAGCACTGAATATTTAAACCAGCAACTCAACATTCAACGTTCGTCGTTCAAATTTGCATTTAAACTTGCGATTTAAGCACGAGTGGGCAGGGCTACTTTGCATCCTGAAACTATGTCTTCGATTCGTATATTATCCGACAAAGTTGCCAATCAAATCGCTGCCGGCGAGGTCATTGAGCGTCCGGTTGCTGTCGTTAAAGAACTTATCGAAAACAGCATAGATGCCGGAGCAACGAGAATTGAAATTGAATTTCGCAACGGTGGAAAATCCTATATTCGCGTGGAAGACAACGGCAAGGGAATGTCTGCCAATGAAGCTCTGCTCTCTTTGGAGCGTCATGCGACCAGCAAAATTCGTGAAGCTATCGACCTCAATGAGGTACAGAGCTTTGGCTTTCGTGGTGAAGCGCTCCCCTCAATAGCCTCAGTTTCAAAGTTCAGCCTCCGCACCCGCACC
>CAZUYZ010000246.1:0-11860 GCA_964624365.1 uncultured Puniceicoccaceae bacterium | reverse complement strand
AATTTCACGATGGAAGAGCGAATGACTGTGTGCAACATGTCTATTGAGGGTGGCGCCAGAGTCGGATATGTGAACCCGGATCAGACGACGTTTGATTATCTAAAAGATCGCACCTACTCACCCAAGGGCGCTGATTGGGATGCTGCTGTGGAGCGCTGGAAGTCATTTGTATCGGATGATGACTGTGCATATGATGATGTGGTTACAATCGATGCTGCTGACGTTCCACCAACAGTCACCTGGGGAATAACTCCGGCACAAGGTGTTGGCATCAACGAGTCCATCCCAAAGATTGACGAAGGGGCAACTGACTCTGAACGTGCCTCTATTGCAGAAGCTCTTGAATACATGAAATTTGAGGGAGGAAGCCCTATAAAAGGCAAAAGAATTAATGTCGCTTTCCTCGGCTCCTGCACCAATGGACGTCTCTCTGATCTCAAAGAAGTTGCGCGTCATCTAAAAGGCTACAAGGTTGCCGGAGGCGTTCAGGCAATTGTCGTACCCGGCTCTCAGATTGTTGCCAAAATTGCAGAGGAGCTGGGATTGAATAAAGTATTTACTGACGCTGGTTTTGAGTGGCGTGGTGCTGGTTGCTCGATGTGTCTGGCTATGAACCCTGACAAATTGATTGGTGATCAATTATGCGCAAGCTCTTCGAATCGTAACTTCAAAGGCAGACAGGGCAGCCCAACTGGTCGGACTATGCTCATGAGCCCACTAATGGTTGCAGCAGCGGCAATAACCGGTGAAGTCACCGATGCTCGCGAGTTTTTCAAAATTGACCAAAAAGCCAGCGTTCCGGCTGCTTAGTTCCCGGTTTTAACTTCAAATTTCTAACTTCACATGTCCTCAGATCCAATAAGACAAGTTAAAGGAAAAGGTGTTCCTGTGCCCGGCGATGATATCGATACCGATCGCATCATCCCAGCCCGCTTCATGAAATGTATCACATTCGATGGCCTCGGCGACTATCTGTTCTATGACGTTCGTAAGACGGAAGCCGGCGAAGACAAGAAGCACAATTTGAATGACGCACGTTTTTCTGAAGCATCCATTATCGTAACTGGGGATAACTTTGGCTGTGGCAGTTCGCGTGAACACGCGCCACAGTCAATTTTTCGCGCCGGATATCGAGCTGTAATTGCCGGCAGTTTCGCTGAAATTTTCTTTGGGAACTCGACTAACTTAGGTATAGTTTGCGCTTGTGTGAGCGAAAGCAACCGCAAAGATATTGAGGAAGCAGTCGAAGCCAGCCCAAATACTGAGCTGGTAATTGATCTGAAAGATAAACAAATACGCTTCGGTGACCAATCGGTGCCTTTTGAAATAAAAGAGGGCGCTCGCGAAAGTTTGCTAAAAGGTAGTTACGACCCTCTGGATGAATTGCTGCAGGGAGCGGATGAAACAGACAAAGTTGTCAAAAGTCTGGCTTACGTGGCTTCGTGAAAAAGAAGTCGGACTTAGGAATTAATCGGCAACAGCAGTCGCGATTGCACTTGCATGAATCCCAAATCCTCGGCCAACATCGGTCAGCCGTTCACCACTAGTTGCCGTAATACAGACATCTGATACTTCGAGCCCAAGCAGCTTCGATATGGACTCACGCAGTTTTGGAACTTTGGGAGCAATTGGTGGACGTTCGCATTCCAGCACAATAGAAACATGTGTCAAACGCCACTCTCCGAGGCTCTTCAACGCCCGTTCTAAATACTCTCGACTGTCTTTAATTCCACGGCGACACATTTCATCGGCAACGCTTCCGATAATTGTAACCCCTGTAATACCGCTGATGGCATCGGTTACGGCGTGCAAGATGACATCAGCATCGCTGTTGCCTTCCAGAGGAGGTGCATCTTCAAAATGAAGACCGCCCAAAATCAGTGACTTAGTCGAAACGCTTTCAACGAAACGATGACTGTCGAGACCTAGTCCGGTTTTTATTTTCACCGACTAAAGCTCCGGGAAAAAACGCGTTTTTTCAGCTACTGCCGTCTCTGAACTGTCCGAAGCGTGCAAGATGTTTCGCATCTTATCGGTACCCAGATCGCCGCGAATCGTGCCCTTGGGGGCAATCTGCGAATCGGTAGGCCCCAGCAAGTCGCGCACCTTTGAAATGATAGCTTCACCCCTCAGAATCATGATCAGCACTGGTGTCTGACTCATAAATGCTCGGATTTCAGGAAAAAACGGAAGCTCTGCGATATGAGCATAGTGCTCGGACAGTATAGCGCTATCCAATTGCATAACCTTTGACGCAACGATATTAAATCCAGCCTTTTCGAAGCGTGAGATAACATCTCCAACGACCTTTTTTTCGATGCAATCTGGTTTAAAAATAACAAGAGTTTCTTCCATAAACATAAAAACAATTATATAATTAAAAATATTCAACTCTGAAAACGGCTACTACGCTAGAAAACAACCAAAAGAACATCCGAGTGCAGCGAATTTATCTAACTTTTCCATTAGCGCAGTGTGTGATACCACAAAAAATTGCACCGGTTCATTGTTTGACATAGATAGAAATAACACTGTTCTGGGTACTCATGGCTATAGTCATTATCTCACTTCTTGGCGCCGCTAGCGGTTTACTGGGCTCTTTTGCTATGACAGGTTTTATGCTAAAGATAAGTTCTGCCTACGGCAAACAGGTTGACATGTTGGAAGCGCTTGGGAGCTTTTTTAAAGGTAAATCGGAAGGCGCTCAGAAACTGGGTAAAAGAATACACGCTCTTTCCGGCTTCTTTTTTGGAACGGTCTATTTTATTGGGATGCACCTAATGGGTGCTCTGACCTTCCCGCATGCAATCTTTTTGGGGATCGGATTTGGCTTATTTCATGGACTAGTCGTGAGTTACGTCTTGATGTTCTACGCCAGCCTGAAACATCCGATTGAAGAATATCGCAATGCAACTATTGTAGAGGGCGTTCTACACTTGGCTGGACACTTTATTTTTGGAACCGTCGTCGGTTTAATGGGCGCTTTGTTCTCAATTATCTTATAAGCAAGGGTATTCGACCGCCGAATTTTTCTAATTGCTTTTGTTTGCAACGATCAACGCAATCGGAATAAGATTTAAGAAGCAGGCGTTTTGAACAGTCGGTAAATATTCCAAGAAGTTACCCGAAAATGAATTCTTCAACGGACGAAGATGCTAGAGCGAGACCGGAGGGCTACGTAGTTTGGCGGATGCTTGACGGCAAGGCTGGGCATGAAGCACAGACGTTGGGCCTAGTAAATGCGCTGAAGAGAAAAGTTAAATTGTCCAGTCATGACATCAGAGTTTCATCGCGCTGGAAAAGTTTTGCGAGTTTGCTTCTCAAACGCTTTGGGTTGGGAAAATCACTTCCCACACCTGATCTTCTAATCGGTGCCGGCAGTCAAACGCATTTTGCCTTACTTGCAGCCAGTCGCACATACAGAGGAAAAACGATTGTGCTGATGCAACCGACATTGCCGAACTCGTGTTTCGATCTCTGTCTAATTCCGAAACACGACTTAAAGAATTATGGTGAAAACACTGTTTTGACCGACGGTGTTCTAAATCCAATGCACCCGGCTATCAACACCAGTTCGAAGCACGGACTGTTTCTGATTGGTGGACCTTCGACTCATTATTCATGGAATACTAATCAGATTCTGGATCAGGTGGAAACACTGGTTCAGGAAAGTCCGGAAATTAATTGGACTTTGACAACTTCACGAAGGACACCCACGGACTGCACACAACAATTTATTGAGCTCACGAATTCAAATCTTACAGTAATTCCGGTTGAAGAAACGCCCAATGGTTGGGTTGCGGAGAGGCTTCAGGAGTGCAAACGCGTCTGGGTGTCTGAAGATAGTGTTTCCATGGTTTACGAGTCTCTTACAGCAGGCGCTCAAACCGGCATACTCACTGTGCCACCAGTCAAGCAAAGCTCACGTGTGCAGAATTCGGTTCGATTATTGCTTGAACAAGAACACGTTGTCCGTTTCGAAGAACGCAGCCGATTGCCTGAGCAGGGGAAAAAAACGATACTTGCCGAAGCAGATCGCTGCGCAGACTATATTGTAGAACACTTCCTTCATGGCTAAAAAAATTAACACTTGGCTCAAGCTTCGATACTGGATCGAATATATTTTTGCGCGGCCTTTAGTTGCCTGCATGCACTATTTACCGCTTTCAGTCGCATATTATGCGGGACGTTTCATCGGCTGGTGCGCTTGGAAAATCGCAAGAACCCGGCGGGCAATTGTTGCTAAAAATTTAAACGCAGTGTATGACTACTTAGGCGATTCAACTCCCGGTTTATCGCTTGAGCAAAAGGTTCGGGAAGTTTTTTTGCGCACCGGCGCAAATATCGGCTGCTCATTCTGTTTTGCCCGGATGAAGCCGGAAAAGTTTAAGAAGCATGTAAAAATGGAAGGGCTCGAACACTTTGAAGAAGCCCTCTCTCAAGGGAAAGGGGTACTCATTTTGCTTGCTCACATGGGCCCCTGGGAGGTGCTGCCCTACCTGCCCTACCTGTCTGAAAGAACTTCAAAACTCGGCGCAATGTATCGGCCAATGAACAATCCATATTTCGACACCTGGTTTAAACTGGTGCGTGAACAAAGGGGGACTCGGCTCTTCAGCCACAAAGACGGTTTTCATAAGCCTGTTGATTTCCTGCGCAAAGGTGGCGTGATCGGAGTGCTTGCCGACCAGAGGATGCGACAGGGTACCATAGTGCCTTTCTTTGGCAAAGAGGTTCAGACCAATCCGCTTCCCGGACTGTTTCAACGCCGCTCCAAGGCGCCGACATTGAGCTTTTCCATTACGACATCGGCTCCGCTACATTGGACCATAAAAGTATTTCCGGTACACTATTCGGAAAAAAAAGAAGACCGTACTCGCGAAATCGAAGCAATCACCTCAAACAAAGCCATCGAAAAAGCCTTAGCCGAAAGTCCATTAGACGGATTCTGGTTGCGCAAACGACTCTAGGACCTGTTCGTTATACTGCTCGCCATTTTAGGCGGCATCTGAGATTTGTATGCCTGTATTTACGCATAGCCATTCGGGTGATTTTTGTGCCAGCCCCAAGCTGTTTCGACAATTGAATGTATCGTTGGGTACTTTATTTCCCATCCAAGTTCTTTTTGAGCCTTCGAGGCATCTGCATACAAAGTCGGTGGATCACCAGCCCGTCGATCACCTTCGACTATCGGAACCTTGAGACCGGTAATAGATTCAACCGCAGTTATCACCTCGCGTACCGAAGTGGGTTGCCCGGTACCAAGATTATAAAAGAGACTGGCTCCCGGTGTCTCGAGCTGCTCGAAGACGGCAATGTGCGCCCGCGACAAATCATCGACGTGCACATAATCGCGTAAGCAAGTGCCATCCGGTGTCGGGTAATCAGTGCCAAAGATGGAGATTGTCTCGCGGCGGCCGACTGCTGCATCTATCACCAGAGGAATCAGATGCGTTTCCGGCGAGTGGTCTTCACCAATTGCTCCGTCTTCAGCAGCGCCGGCTGCATTAAAATAACGAAATGCTGCAAAACTGAGACCGTAAGCATTGGCAAATGCCTTGAGACAATTTTCCACGTCTAGCTTTGTCTGACCATAAGGGTTGATCGGCAACTGCGGCAGCGTTTCAACAATCGGCAAAGTTTCGGGTTCTCCATAAGTTGCACAGGTCGAAGAAAACACAAATTTCTTTACGTCACACTTTAGCATAGTTTCTAACAGCTGCAGGGTAGCGACGAAGTTGTTTTTGTAGTATTTCAATGGATCTGTAACTGACTCTCCCACGTAGGCAAATGCAGCAAAATGCATAACTAAATCTATCTTTTCGCTCCGCAAAATCTGCTCGACTTTTTCTTGATCACCCAAGTCGCATTCATGAAAAGGCACATCTGCACTCACTGCCGGCCGATGGCCAAAGACCAGATTGTCAAGCACTACAGGTCGATGCCCCGCTAGTTGCAATTGACGCACGCAGTGGCTACCAATGTAGCCTGCCCCACCAATGACCAAAATATTCATGGCAGATTGAGTAAACCCTGATGTCTGAATGTCAAATATGTATTTTTTATTGTCGATGGAGCCAGCCATCACAGATTTAAATTCCGTTGGGATGAACGATTATCAGTCCCGTCAGCCCTATAGGAATTTATCCGAATCGCCCGATCCTCTGAGGTTTAGCCAAGTAAGAGGTTGACATACCATTTAGACCAAAAGAGAAACTACTGTTTTTTCTGAATTTCTTAGAATTACCCGAACCTAGTGCTTAGTCTTTTATCCAACGATATCGGAATCGACCTTGGAACGGCAAATACTCTCGTGTTTGTCAAGGACAAGGGCATAGTCCTGCGGGAACCTAGTGTTGTTGCCATTTACACGTCGACAAAGAAAGTGTGTGCCGTCGGCTCGGAAGCGAAAAAAATGCTTGGGCGGACTCCCGAAAACATAACAGCAGTACGCCCAATGAAAGACGGAGTAATCGCAGATTTTGATATCACAGAGGCAATGCTGCGTTACTTCATAAAAAAGGTAAATCGCGGTAAATTGTTCTCGGCTCCACGTATTGTTGTTGCAGTGCCTTCCGGAATCACTGAAGTTGAGCGCCGCGCCGTAAAAGACTCCGCGATTCGGGCCGGTGCCAGAGATGTTTTATTAATCGGAGAACCTCTGGCTGCGGCCATTGGCGTTGGCCTTCCTATAGACGAACCCGCTGCAAACATGATAGTTGATATCGGCGGTGGAACCACCGAGGTTGCTATCATCTCGCTTGCAGGCATCGTTTATACAAAAAGTATTCGTGTCGGTGGAGACGAGATTGATGGCGCAATAATCAATTACATGAAACGTTCTTACAATCTTTTGATTGGTGAACGCACTGCTGAGGAGATTAAAATAAGTATCGGATCGGCCTTTCCCGGCGCTAAAAAAGTTTCTATGGAAGTACGTGGAAGAGACTCCGTTGCAGGCTTACCGAAGACAATCACGATTACCTCTGCTGAGATTCGGGATGCACTCGCTGATACGCTTTCCTCCATTGTCGATATGGTAAGGAGCGCTTTGGAGCGGTGCCCACCCGAATTATCTGCCGATCTTATCGACCGTGGATTCATACTTGCTGGTGGTGGCGCTCTGATACGTGGCCTCGATCAGCTTCTGAGTGATGCTACAGGACTGCCGGTAGTGGTTACCGATGACCCACTGAGCGCAGTTGCGAACGGAACAGGTATGGTATTGGAAGAACTGGCTTTTCTTCTAAAAGATCTTATCGGCAATACCAAAAACTAGCTTTCAGATGTGGCCACGAAACGCCTCGATAAAATCAAGCCTCTAATTTTTTTAGTACTCTTTTTGGGAGGCTGGTGGGTAGCCCCTGCTATCATAAAATCATTTGTTCGCGCCAGCTTTGACGAATTTCAAGCGCCGGTTTGGATCGTTTCTTCATATCTGGACGAGCTCGGCAACTTTTTGTCCAAGACCAGTAACTCCAAAAGAGAACTGATTAGCACAGGTCGTGATCTTGCTCGGCAAAAAGCATTTTATGAACTTAAGATCCAACAGAATAGTACTCTCGAGGAAGAAGTTGAACGGCTGGAGTCTATTCTAAACATGCCTAATCGCATTGACTTCCGCTATGAGGTAGCTCGCGTCATAAATCGCGACTTAAATCTCTGGTGGCAACAGATAACAATACAAAAGGGCAAAAATTACGGGATAATAAAAGGCGCAGCAGTTGTTTTTGAAGGTGGGGTTGTGGGTCGTGTGATTGAAGTCCATTTCCTAACCAGCAAAGTCGAGCTTATATCCAGTCCTTATTTCCGTATGGCCGCGAGTTTTGAGAATGATGGACGCCCCGTTGTTTATCAAGGAGTCCTGCAAAATGGCTTTGGCAATCCGGTCGGTGAAGTTAGCGATGCGCCTGAAGATTTGAGAGCTAGTTCGCTACGACCTATAAGACTCGTTTCCACCGGCCTTGGTGGCACCTTTCCCTCTGGGCTAACAATTGGCAATGTAGCATGGATGGAACCTGGAAGTTCAGGGATTTTCCAAACCGGTGAAGTGCGGCTGGATAAGCGACTGCTCAACCTACATGAGGTTACGGTGCTGATACCAATTGACTTGCCTGACTTAAACTAACTTAGAGTTCATAACCTTCTGAAGTCTCTTCGAAATGCACTTTGACTCGCGCATACCTATACTCTGGCTGTCAAATCTGTTGCTGCTACTACTGACGATGATGGTAAACTCGCGTCTGGCTCCATATTCACTATATCTAATTTTGCCGGGGCTTATGTTGATATTGCCCGCGCTGTATTTAAAATCTCCATCGCTGATCGTACTTTGTTTCATTACCGGCATTTCAATAGACTCTTTATTACCGCAACCCCACTGGATCTTCACTTATGGCTTTCCGTTTATTGGTCTACTGATCCGATCCATACGCAGTCACTTTCGCACAGAGAAAAGTTATCGCTTTCTTATGCTGGCTCACATTGCCAATTTTTCATGTCTGGCTCTGATCTACCTTAGCCAAGGAATCGTCTTTGGTCAGTTTTATGATTCTTTGGCTCCGATAACCTTCATGGGCTTACTTTCACATTTGATTCTTTGCTTAATCGCGCCTTGGTTTTTCAACTTTCAGCGGATGATGCTTGGACTATTCCATATGGAACATGCTTATCAAGATGAGTTCTCAAAACTGTGAATAAGTATGAAGCACATACAGCGGGTGATCCTCGCATTTTCTTCTTTCTAAAGATTGCAATGGCAGCAGGTATAACTCTAGCCGTTGGATTAGCATGGAGTCAGTTAGTAGGTATCAATAAATATCAAAAAATTGAAAAACGCCAGACCGTGCGTCGCATCCTGGTACCCGGCCCACGCGGAGACATATACGATCGCAATGGGAAGTTGCTGGTAGGCAATCGTCCTCACTACTCTGCCGTAACCTATCTGGACGATCTTCGCCCTGAATTCCGCAAAGAGTACTCCACCATCATTAAAGCCGAACGCAAACGGATCTCTGAGGAATATCAAAACACTCCGGAAACACTCCGTCCAGAAAAAGTACTTACGCCAAATTACTCAGAATGCGCGTGGAATGCCCGAATGAATGTCGTCAATCGTTATCTTGAACAAATTAACGCTGTAACTGGAAGAGACGACTCGATTACAAGAACAAAGCTGATCCGACATTTCAATGAGCAACTTCTTTTGCCATTTCCACTGGTTGAAGATCTCACTCCGGATCAATATGCAAAAATGGTTGAGCAGATACCAGTGGACTCACCCATACAGATCTACACCAGTACCGCCCGATACTATCCCTACGACGAATTGGCAGCACATCTGTTAGGCTATGTACAAAATAAGCTTCCGGATCGCAGCAAAATTCCGGATGACGGTGTAAAGACATTTACATTTAAAACCAAGCTGGGAAAGACCGGCTTGGAAAAGTCGTTCAACGATTTGCTGACCGGAACAACCGGCGTTGAACTTTGGCGAGTGGATCCACTCGGATTTCAAGATACCTGTCTGGAAATGACACCTCCAAAGCAAGGATCCCCACTGGTGACAAGCATCGATATTGATCTTCAGCTCGCTGCTGAAATTGCACTGGGCGAACGCACCGGCGCTGCTGTTGCAATGGATGTACGTTCCGGAGAGATACTCTCTATCGTAAGCCATCCCGCGTACAACCTCAATCGTCTCAGCCCGTTCATTCCGCGCACGGTTTTTGATGAAATCAATGAACGTGGCGCCTGGCTGAATCGCGCCTTACAACTTTCTTATCCTCCGGGTTCTACATTTAAACTGGTTAGTTCGATTGCGGGATTGCGCAATGGCACAATTAATGCAGCGACCATACACAACTGCCAGGGAATCTTTCCACTCGGCAGGCGCATTTTTCGCTGCCACTCAAGTTTTGGTCATGGAGAAACCGATCTCCCTACCGCTCTAGAAAAGAGCTGCAATATTTTTTACTATAGTGAAGGCTCAAAAATGGGCATCGACATTCTAAGCGCTGAAGCGCAGCGCTTTGGGCTCGATCAGAAAACTGGTATCGAAGTCCCTTTTGAAACCGGACGATTAGTCGTCCCAACAAAGACTTGGAAGAAAGAAACAGGGCTTGGTGGATGGGTTCCGGGTGATACTGCAAATACAGCGATTGGTCAGGGATTCTTGCTCCAAACTCCACTTCAAATGGCAACTTTAATTGCCTCAATAGCTCGGAATGAAACGCGCACGCGGCCAACAATACGAGCACTTACTTACGGCGAGGCCATGCAGGTTGATCATGGTGGCGAACCAATTGGGTTAACACCAGAACAGAAGGATCTACTTTGGCAAGGCATGGAACGCGTTGTCGGACCTGATGGAACTGGAAGACTGGTACAGATAGAAAATTTTCGCATTGCCGGAAAAACCGGCACAGCTGATTTCCGTGCACATGGCAAAGAAGTCAACCTTGCCTGGTTTACAGGCTTTGCACCGGTTGAAAATCCACAGATTGCAGTTGCCGTTATGGTTGAGGGAACTGAAGAGAGTCAGACCTATCAGGGCGGTTCTACTGCTGGGCCGGTCGCAAAAGACATTTTTCTGAAGTTTATTGAGAAGTATCCGAAGCGGTCTGGTTTTTGAAGTTGCAAAAAAATACTTTATATTCAAGCATTCTACCCTCTGATTAGCATAGAAACATGTGCCTTGTGCAGTCTAACTGCTCCTAAATTAGATTATGGATTTCACCAAAGGTCACGATAACCGTTCTTTAAAAGGAGCCTTTCTTTTTGCAAGAAATTGCTTATGCAATCCCAGAAGAGTCGGTTCTGTTTGCCCAAGTTCTTCCGCTTTGGGCAAAACGATGCTTTCTTTTCTAAAAGACCAACAAGAAAGTACGGTAATGGAACTCGGTTCTGGAACCGGATCAATCACTAAAACGCTCTTGAAATCTGATATCAATGTTAACGATTTCTATGCCTGCGAAATTTCTTCAGCGCTAGTCCAATACTTACAGAAACGCTTTCCCGAAATCCAGGTGAGAGAAGGGGACGCCTCAGAACTAGCCCAAGTTTTTAAAGAATTGATTGGTAAAGTAGACTGTATTTTTTCCGGGCTGCCGCTTAAGAGTTTACCGTCTTTGGTCGTGGATAGAATCATCGATCAACAACACAAAATCCTGAAGCCTCGAGGAACTATCATACAGTTTACCTATGACCTGCGCCCTGGACGATCAATACTTAACAAACGATTTCGGCTGATTAACTCCAAAGTAGTAGTCGCCAATTTTCCGCCTGCCCGAGTTGACGTTTTCGTCAAAGAATAGAGGCAAATATCACAGCTTTCGAATATCTGCGTAACCACCGCTTTCAAGTTGTAAGAGCTTAGGAAATGCGTCGATCAACTTACGGGCGCAAGTTTCGCCGTCAGGCATCCTGTCAGTTCCCTTGGCTGCTTTCAAAGTCGTAAGCGGCGGATAGCGATCGTCTTCCGGAAGATTAGTGAGATAGTCCTGCATCGCTGTATCAACAAGTCCGGGCGCGAACGATGTAAAATGAGTTTCCGGACGTTCGCCCGCATATAACTTAACCAGCATATTCAACGCGGCTTTAGACAAGCTGTAACCGTTCCAACCGCGACTTCCCGACTGCGAAGCACCAGATGAAATGGCAACTATCTGCTTTACTATTCGGTTATGAGAAAAAAGCACGTCGAGGAGCCATTTGTTCGCCCACAGGTTTATCTCCATAGTCTCTCGCAAATCGGACAGGGAAACGTCCTGCATATCACGAATTTTCCCGAGCTTAGCAGCATTTAAAATGACTATGTCGAAGTGCTGAACACCTTGAATTTGTTCGTTCAACAATGTCT
>CAZUYZ010000245.1:0-7214 GCA_964624365.1 uncultured Puniceicoccaceae bacterium | reverse complement strand
CCAGGCGCTGGCCATCCAGCACGAAGCGGTCGTTGTCGTCAAAGTCGATGCCGTCGGTCATATTGTCCTGCTCCAGAGTGGTTGCTGTACGAGAAATTGCGGATAAGCCGCCGAGACTGAAGCCCATGCCGAGAAGACCGTTGCCACCTGTGCTGTCGTAGTCGATGGACAGCTCTGGCGTCATGCCGGCGACGCCTTTGGGCAGACTAATCGGCATGGAGTAGGTGGCGTTGCCTTTATTAGTAACTACGACATCACCCGGCAGGCTGCCGACGAGGGAATTGGCCCTGAGCGTTGATGTTGAGAACGTTAGTGCGAGCGTGAGCAGTACGGTTATAGAGCGCATAGAACGATAGATTAAGTTAAGAAAGTTTGTTTTGGCCCACGAATCGCACGAATTGGCACGAATCATAGGATACGCAAATAGGATGGATGATTATTTACTTTTAGCCACAGATGAGCATAGATCGTAGGATACGTAGTTTTTAAATTGGTGAAAATTCGTGTGATTCGTGGGCCCTTTACTCAGTTTTGTGACGGTTTTGGCGGATCCTGCGGATGTCTTCGACGCGAGCCAGGTTGAGTTCGGATCGGGGATTGGTGTATTCTTCTGCGCGTAAGTCTGCGCTGGCAGCAAGTGAGCGCTGTAGTGAGGGACTAAGGCTTGCTTCGTCCAGATTGGGGGCAGATCTGCTGTCCCAGGCTACCGGCAGGGGCGCTCCGGCGACGGGCAAGGGAACATTTTCATATGTGGTGGATTGTGCTACTTGCTCGAGAATGGCGTCCTCTTTTTCGGCAAAGGTTTCGGTGTCGGCGAGGATTTCACTGACTAAATCGTGTTCTTCTGTTTGTGGGCTTTCAGCGAAGTCGAGCTGCACGGGCTCGGGTTGCTTTGATTTGTATACGATGAAAACCAACAGAGCGATAACGCCAATGCCAAGGAAGGTGTAGAGGAAGTCTTTATGCTTTTTCATGATTTTGTTTTGGCCCGCTAAGTTACGCGAAAAAACGCTAAGCAGAGGAGATGCTGATGAATTTTATTTTTTAGTTTGGCCTGTGGACGTGAATTTTTGTGGAATGTATGAAATGCTAGTGAGATTTTGCCGAGTTTTTTAGAGAGGCGCCCTCAAAAGCACGGCGACAGAGCGCCGTGGCTACAACTATAACGGATTTGAAAGGAAGTAATATCCGGTGAAGCCATAGGATAATGTTAATTACTGAGCAGTGAGGTGGTTGCGGTTTCGTCGATTGTGAAAGTGCCGTGACCTATTAGGGTGATGGCTAGGTTGCCGCCGGTTTTTGTGCTTGTTCCGACCAGTGTTGCGGTGGTGTCGACTGTGGAGGAAGAGGAGCCAACGTTTGTCTCTGTCTGATTGGCGAGATGGTCGCCTTCTAAGTCACCAAAAGCTCCGGTGAGACCCTGATTGCTGTTGGCCGAGTAGCCCTGATTGACTTCCCAGCCGTCTTCAAGTCCGTCGCCGTCGGTGTCCTTTAGGTTGGGAAGCAGTCCGGCTGCGTATTCGAAAATGTTAGTGAGACCGTCGGAATCAGCATCCAAGTCGCGGTCGTTTACTGAGGAGTCCAGACCATTGGTGTTCTCAAATGCATCTTCGATGCCGTCCAGGTCTGCATCGGTGAAGAGTGGATTATCTACGGTGAGGCCAAAGTTATCCAGATAATTGGTTCCGGCAGCCGCGCCAAACAAGTTGATTGCTTCGGAACCGGAAACCAATGCTTCCACAAATCCAAGATCCGCAGCGACCATGACTCCGCCAATGTACACGTCCCATGTGTTTGACTGTAAATCCATCCGCACGGTTATGTGTTGCCAAGAAGTGCGACCTGTATTTTCCAGACCCAAAATAGTACCCGTTGTCTCCCATGCACCATTGCCTGCGCCATTACCGTTGAGGAAAGCCCATTTAGCAAAACCTGTGCCATAAGGTTGAACGGTGAGTAGTGCACTAGTTTCCGGTGAGGTCAGCAGCGGCAGTGTTGGTAGCGCTGACGGTGTGAACTGCATGTAGTAATCGGCAAATAAGATTGAGTTACCGGACGGATTAAAGTCGAGACTAAGAAAGTTTTCGGGCGTTGCCGATGGAATGCGCACTGATTTCGTACCGGACTGGGATGCGTCACTGGCGGTGACAATTGAAGTGTCTGTTGTTGCCCAGTCACTGGACAGAGGGCCCTCGAAATCGGTTGTGTAAGGCAAGGTTACCTGAGCGAAAACTGCTGGTGCAGTAGAAAGTAAAACCGTTAGTACAAGAGGATATAATTTCATGGTTGCGGATGCAATGTCACTCCAATTGAAACACAAGATGTAATTCTTAACCTGCCAGGGTTAAGAATTACTCTAATACTGAATCAAAAAAACTTATCCCCAGATGAGGCTTGCCTCGGCGAGCGAGGTCTCGGTCTGAAACTAGCGCTAAACAGAGAATTATTTGTACCTTCTTTGAACCTTGTATGTGTAGCCACGGCGCTCAGTCGCCGTGCGATTTCTATTCTGACCACGCAACGCCTCGACAGAGCGAGGCGGCTACAACTGCCGCTATAACCATACCAAATATATAAAGGTTTGAATGTATAAACTCGTTTATCAAAATCGAAGCTGTTATCATACCGCGCGCAGCGATCGAAACCAATCGCAATAGATTGAGAATTGTCGCAAGCTCGGTACGATTACGATTTGGATTGGGATTTGGATAATGATAACGATTGGGACAATATGACGCTGAAACCGTTTGAGATTTGGTATTAGCGCTCCAAATACCGTGCGATTTGCTAATAGCCCTTTGAGCTTCGGGCAACGCCAGCGGCTTCTTTGTGTTAACCAGCGCCTATGTCTCTGTGTCGTAACTTTCACCAAATTCTTCCTTTAGCTCTCGGTGTACTTCTTTTTGAGTGACCTCTACTTCGCGGCTTTTATTCAGTATTTCTCTCAAATCCTTTGTAAGAATTATATGAACATCTCCTCTGCCAAATAGTGATTTTTTGTTTTCCTCCAGAAGCTTAACCATTTTGTTTTTATTCGCCCCCCTCTCTCCAAACGCTTTGTGAATGGCAATAACGCAATCTTTATTACCATCCTGATCAAAGTCTGCGACAGTGGTCACGACACATTCTCCATATATCGAATTAAAAATGTATTTCTCGGCGCGGTTTCGTTCTATTTTATTCTCAAAAAGTTCCTGGCCATCGACCACTACATCACCCTCGGCGATTGCCCTGATTACCGGCACCTCTTGCCAGTCTTTCTTAACATTTATAAATAGAAAAAGATCGGATTTCCTGGTGCGAAAGTAAAAATCCTTGATATAAAGAAAGTCGTGCAACTCTTGCTTGGTCTTGCCCAATCGCTTCAGATCTTTTTTAAGTTCCAACTCGTATTGAGCTAAATTAAGATTCATCAGTTCATCCGGTTTAATGTCTGTATCTGCCATAATGTTCCTTCTTTTTTAGCGGGTTCTAATTCTTCGTTAAGTAACGTAGCGCGCAGCTTATAGCGAGCGATCAGTCAGGCCAAAAGATAGAAAGACGCTTGCTATAAGCTGCGCGCTACGATTGGGCTCTTATTAAATTTAACAAAGAGAACTAAGAGTTGATTTTTACTGATTTTAAATCCCAAATGTGTTCGGCATACTCGCGAATAGTGCGATCGGACGAAAACTTGCCCATCTTTGCTGTATTGAGTATTGCCATCTTTGCCCAGCGTTTCCTGTCACTAAATGCTTTATCAACCTCCACTTGTGTTCGCACATAGTCGGCATAATCAGCCAGACATAAATACGGGTCTCCACCTTCCAGCAAACTCCAGCACAGAGGCTCAAAGGCATCTTCCTCACCGGGCGTAAAATATCCGGAACGAAGCCAGTCGATAACTGCTTTCAGCCCACTATTACTATTGTAATGGTCGTAAGGATTATAGCCCCGTTCTATCCGCGACTTCACTTCGTCAACAGTATTACCAAAGATAAAAATGTTTTCATCACCAACCTCTTCGCGGATTTCCACATTTGCTCCATCCATGGTGCCAATTGTCAGCGCACCGTTCAGCGCTAATTTCATGTTGCCCGTACCGGAAGCCTCTTTGCCCGCAGTTGAAATCTGTTCGGAGACATCTGCTGCCGGAATCATTCTCTCAGAGAGACTTACGCAGTAATTCTCGGGAAAGATCACCTTGATTTTGTCCTGTATACGTGCGTCGTTATTGATAGTTTCAGCGACCTTGTTGATCGCCCGTATAATATTTTTTGCCAGTGTGTAACCCGGCGCTGCCTTGGCGCCGAAGATAAATACCCGGGGATTCATCTCATAGTCCGGATCGTGTAGCAGCCTTCGATACAGCGTAAGAATATACAGCAGGTTCAGATGTTGGCGTTTATATTCGTGTAAACGCTTTATCTGCACATCAAAAATTGCGTGTGGATTGATCTGGATACCACAATTCTGTTCAACATAAGTTGCGAAAGCTTCTTTATTGGCGAGTTTGATCGCCATAAAACGCTCTTGGAAGCCTGCTTCCTCTGCCTGTTTAGCGATCGCTTCCAGTTGGTTGAGTTGAATAGGCCACTCTGCGCCAATAGTTTCGGTGATCAACTCGCTCAATCTCGGATTACATGCCAATAACCAGCGCCGCGGAGTAATGCCGTTGGTCATATTTATTAGTTTATTTGGATATAATTCATGGAAAGTCGCAAATAAATCCTTCTTTAGCAATTCGGTATGTAAAGCAGCAACACCATTTACTTTCGAGGAACCGACTACAGAGAGATAAGCCATGCGGATCATTTTCGGATCGCTCTCTTCAATAATAGAAAGCTCGGCCTTTTTGACTCCATCTCCAGGCCATTTTGCCTCAACAACTTCGTTTAGGAAACGGGTATTGATCTCGTAGATAATTTCCAAATGACGTGGCAGCACTTTTTCAAAAAGCGGCACGCTCCACTTTTCCAAAGCTTCTGGCAGAAGTGTGTGATTCGTATAATTGCAAGTCTTGCGAGTGACGTCCCAGGCACGCTCCCAATCAAGACCATGATCGTCCATTAGCAGGCGCATTAGCTCCGGGATCGCAATCGCCGGATGAGTATCGTTAAGTTGTATCGTATTGAAATCAGAGAACTGGTCCCAGTCTTCGTGATTTATCTGAAAACGGCGTATGATGTCCTTCAGTGAACAGCTGACGAAAAAGTATTGCTGTACCAGGCGTAGTTCCTTGCCGTTTTCTGTCGAATCATTCGGATACAATACTTTGGAAATGGTCTCGCCGATCGCCTTTTCCCGAACTGCTTCTACATACCCACCCTCATTAAAGATTTTTAAATCGAATTCGCTGGAGGCCTTGGAATCCCACAATCGAAGAAAGTTTACGGTTCCTCCACCATAACCAACGATCGGAATATCGTAAGGGACACCTTCGATCGTCTTGAAATCGACCCATTGCGGAAAGAACTCACCTTTGTCGCTTGCCCGATGTTCAACACGCCCATAAAGCTTAACTTCCTGTACGTAGTTGGGGCGCATTACTTCCCAGGGGCAGCCTTTTTCCATCCAGGCATCCGGATGCTCGACTTGACATCCATTCTTAAACTCTTGCCGAAATAAGCCGAACTCGTAGCGAATGCCATAGCCAATAGCGGGAAAGTCAAGAGAGGCCATGGAATCCAGAAAACACGCAGCCAGGCGCCCCAGGCCACCATTACCCAGCCCCATATCTATTTCCTCTCCGGCAACTGTCTCCATATTCTGCCCGAGTTCCTTCAAGGCATCACAGGTCTGCTGATAGAGGCCTGCGCTATGAAGATTATTAACCAATAATCGCCCCATCAAATATTCAAGACTCAGGTAATAGGCACGCTTAACCCTTTTCTCATGGTGTACTGCCTGTGTTTTCATGAACCGATCCAGTATACGGTCACGCACCGCATAGCTGGTCGCCGTCCACCATTCATCGGCAGTTGCACTCTCCGGATGACGCGCAAGGGTAAATCGCAAGTGATCCAAAATGGAAGATTTAATGGAATCTTTAGAAGATTCTGTACCGAAACGAAAGGAGAGAAGCTTTTCTTGCTTGGTTGATTGGGACATAATAACGGAAAACCTTAAAACAAATCTGAATTGGATGCTTAAAATAAAGATCCTCGGGACAAACCCCGAGGTATTTGAAATTAGAAATCACAGATTTGAAATTTATAAACGAAGCAAGCTTCGAGGCATCCATCATCCTGTAGCGAAGAAAATAATAAAAGACTCTTAACGCGAACTGTAATGTCAACATCATCTCTACGATTGTATTAACCTTATGGAAAATTCAACTATTATAATTGGTGGCATTAGTGGTGGCATCGGCTCCGAACTAGCAAAAAGATTAGTAAAAAACGGCCATACCGTCATTGGCTTTGCGCGTAGTCAAGAGCCCATGGATAGCCTTAAGGAGGAGTATCCGAACATAGAAACACACATCTGTGACGCAACTGATTCTGAAGCTCTGAACACTTGTTTTGATAAAATAAGTTCCTCACAGAATCAAATCGATGCATATGTGCATGCTATTGGCTCCATTTTTCTAAAGCCAGCTCATCTTACTTCCAATGAAGACTGGAACCAGACGATCCAAACAAATTTGAGCAGCGCTTTCTATGCACTCCGAAATGCAGCAGCCATAATGAACAAGCAGAGCAGCGGTGGCTCTTGCCTTTTTTTCAGTACCAGCGCCGCACAGGTAGGTATTGCCAATCACGAAGCAATTGCAGCAGCAAAAGGTGGGATTGAGGCGATGATCCGGTCGGCAGCCGCAACTTACTCAGCACGTGGCATTCGTGTGAATGCTATCGCGCCAAGCCTGACAAATACTCCACTAGCCAGCCCAATGACTGGTAACCCTAAAATGCTCGAAGCGACAAAAAAGATGCACCCACTCAACGATATTGCCCAATCCGAAGACGTCGCTAGTCTGGCAGAGTGGCTCATTTCTCAAAATGCAAAATTTGTGACCGGCCAAATATTTGCTTTGGATGGTGGCATTTCCAGCATTGTTCCCAAACCAAAAATTTAGAACCTGTTCATGATCTTAGAACAGCAAATGTTAAGCGCTACGCATCGAATTTGTCACTTTGTGTTCGACGTTAAAATCTTCTGATTCAATTTACTTGTCTTCAGATCGAACTGTGCAATTTTCGACTACTTGTGACTATGGCTACCGCAACTGAAAA
>CAZUYZ010000244.1:0-12771 GCA_964624365.1 uncultured Puniceicoccaceae bacterium | reverse complement strand
AACAAAACACCATGCCAGGGCAAAAAGCTGGCTGGAAGGAACTTTGAATGACAGTCAATCGATACGCCTCTTTCCGACAGTTGAAACTGGCTTTTTGCGTATTGTAACCCATCCACGCATTTTTGACTCCCCATCACTGTTTGAAGAAGCGAGTGAATTTCTTAAAGTTCTTTGTTCATCCACGTTCGTTGACATTTGTCAGTGGACTGTTTCGGCGCGGAACTTATGGTTCAAATTGTGTGACAATTTAGCTCTCAGCGGCAATGACTGTAATGATGCAATGCTGGCAGCAATTGCAATAGATAGAAGACTTCGCTTAGTCACCTTTGACAAGGGTTTTGAGCGATTCGAGAAGCTACAATTATTATTGCTGAGAGACTAACCAGGTTAACGCTAGGCAAGATGCGTGGAATCATTGAACAAAATTTGGTCTCGATACCTGGCGTCCGCCGGATCGTCGTCCGCCTTGGCAATGGGCGGAGGAACACATCGAAACCATACCGTATCAAAACCAACCTTCAACGCCATTCGATTCGCTGGATTCCCCATCGGCACAAGTCGACAGCATCGGCACCATTCTTCCGCTGGTGGATACTTCCGGACAGTGAGAACAGCGTGGATAGAAACTGGCTTACATCACACATGCCGGCGGCGACCTAAAAGACGCAACGTGGCCACAGAGTTTTTCCGAAGCCTACCGCAAACACCTTCAGAAGATGGTCGATGATTTCTTCGAGCAGTTCCGCGATCATGTTCTTGCCCACCGGGATGTTCCTGATCGGCCATGCGGGTGCAGACACTTCTCGGGGAACGAGCAAAAGAGGTCAATCTTGTGGATCGTTTCTTCAATCACTTCATGAACCGATCTTGGAAAGATTTTTTGATTCGCAGATTACGCAAATTTGCACAGATTTTTCCGTGAGGCTTAGCTTGAGAAAATGAAATAGTTAACGATTGAATCCACTTGGTTTTCGTAGTTTCTCTTAATCATGATCGACCGAAACAAAATAATTCGTATACTCCTAACATTGTTTCTAGCTTTAGGTGTTTTTAATGGCTGCTCTCAAAAACGACCCGTTGTTAAACTAGGTGAAATCTATAATCGGTCTGCCAAGTCGCATCCAATTGATCGCCATCCAGTCATTCTGATTCCCGGAATCAAAGGCTCGCGTTTGATTGATGGCGAAACCGGAACAGTCGTTTGGGGCGCCTTTGGTGGAATGGGTTTAAATCCAAACACTTCGGCTGGTTTGAATTTATTTAGCGTACCAATGAAGCAAGGGGCGCCGCTGAATGAACTCCGCGATTCGGTAGTAACAGATGGCATTTTAGATAGCGTTAATATTCGCTTGGCGGGCCTGTCGTTTAATCTGAAAGCTTACTACAATATTATCAGCATCCTCGGCGCTGGACAGTATCTGGATTCCGATATTACTTACGAAGATTCTAGGGTTGATTATGGGGATGATCATTTCACTTGCTTTCAATTTCCATACGATTGGCGACTGAGTATTGATGAGAACGCTCGTCTTCTGGGTGAATTTATAGAGGAAAAACGAACATTCGTAAGAGACCAGATTGAAGAACGCTACGGAATACCGGAATATGATGTTAAATTTGATCTTATTGCACACTCGATGGGTGGCCTACTATCTCGATACTATTTGCGCTATGGAGGCGCTACAGTAGATTCCATCGACTTGACCGCGCCGGTTCCATGGGCGGGTACTGAAAGAATCGATAAGCTAATTATGATTGGTACGCCAAATGCCGGATCGGCTGAAGCCGTGATCAATTTTGCAGATGGTATGATTGTAGGCCCTCTTTTACCAAAATTTTCACAAACACTGGTAGGCAGCATTCCAGCAGTTTATCAATTATTACCGCGCAATCGGCATAAAAGAGTTGTTGATGCAAGCCAGCCGGAAAAAGTCATCGATATTTACGACCCAAATGTCTGGATCAAGAATAAGTGGGGATTGGCGCAGGCAGATAATGATGTCATGCTTCAGGCAATGCTCCCGGACTCTTCGAGTCCTGAGCAACGCAAAGAAATTGCCCTGGACCATCTGCGAAAGTCATTAAAAAAAGCAGAGTCGATCGCTGCTGCGCTGGATCGTCCGGCCAGTCCGCCGCCATCGGTAGGGTTGTATCTTTTTGCCGGAAGCTCCATTGAAACACCGGCAACATTGGCGGTTGACGCAGAAGGCAATTACTCTGTTTTTTCAACAGAGTGTGGTGACGGCATCGTAGTCCGCTCCAGTACTTTATTGGATGAGCGCGTCGGACAAGAGTGGCAGCCTCGTCTGAAAACTCCGATCAAGTTCGATGATGTTAACTTCATCTCCGAAGATCATCTGGGCTTAACTCAGGATCCCACTTTTTCAGACAACCTGCTATTTCTGCTTCTGGAACAACACTAAGGAATCGCAAAGAAATAAGCTGTTCATGTAGGCAATTGCATTAATCGAAAATTCCCAAAATATATTTTCAAGGGTTCCCCAAAGTTGTCAAAAATCAGCACAGCATCGGTGCAAGAAGTATTTTAGAGGGCAATTTCGGGGAAATTATTGGCCTGTTTTCGACAAATAGGCAGTGGCAGAACCTCAAGTTTAGATATATTTAGTTGATCACAACAAATAACTTTTGTCTAATTGACGACTTACGTTTTGTTTGTTGCGCCACCAATAAGCCCACAGTTATACTTTAGCTATTAAAATTGATTCTGTGTCTTATGCCTGCTAGCTTCCTCAACATTTCCTCAAAGAATATTTCAAAAAACGCATTCACGCTGGTTGAGTTGCTAGCAGTTGTTGCTGTTGTCATAATTCTCACGGGGATTACCTTTGGAATTTCAAAGGGTATTCGAAACCAGCAAGCACGAACTCAGGCTAAGGCAGAACTCGCGATGATTGCTCAGGCACTGGAAGAATTTAAGCTGACATATGGTGACTATCCACTGATTTCAATAGACGGAGATCCAGCAACTGGCTACGCGAACGCCAAAAAGCTAACTTTAGCACTAAGTGGATACTCTGTTTATGCTAGAGAAGACGATGGTGACTTTGTGCTGAAAGACATTGATCCAGGTCAACAAAAAAGCTTTATTGACCCTTCCAGACTTAATTTCAGCAAAGACTTTGGTAATCCTTCAGGCGCTTCGGACTTAGATGACGTCTTCCTAGTTGACCCATGGCGACAACCCTATGTTTACGTTTATGCCCGTGACAACACTGATTGGGATAACGTTGGGTATATTCTGTTCTCAAAAGGCCCCAACGGAACTGCCGATTTGGATGATTTGGATGAAGATACAGCCGGCATTCAAATGGATGGTACTTTAAATCAATCAACCGACAAGAATATCGATAATATTTACCCAAACCAATAGTATGAAAACCCATCGTAAAAGTGCCTTTACACTAATCGAACTGCTGACAGTGATTGCGGTTATTGCCATACTAGCTGGTATCTTAATACCAGTTACCGGAGGAGTCATACGACAATCACGAATTGCGAGTTCAAAAGCCAGGCTTTGGCAATATATTACTGCACTGGAAAGCTTCAAAGCAGAGTATAATTACTATCCACAAGTCTACACTGAGGACACTAATAAAAACGGTCTTATTGATCTTAAAACCAAAAGTGAAGACTTTATCTCAGCGCTGTCCGGCAGTGGAGGAAGAAACTATCGCGGAATCCAATTTTACAGTTTTTCTGAAAATGAATTTTTAGGTGTTACTACTAAAGACGCTAATGGCAATGATGTAGTTACACGTAACCTGCTGGATTCATTCGGCAATGACAAGATCTCCATACTGATTGATGCAAATGGAGATGGGACCATTACCCCAAACAGTACCGATCCTGTGAGCCCAGGTGCAATAAAAAATAGCGCGACTGCTTGGGTCGAGGCGGATGGCAACAATCCCGGATATGCACTTTGGGAATGATCCCTATGATTTCCTTGAAACAAAGTAAAGCTACTCAAGCCAAGGCATACACACTCGTCGAACTACTTGTCGTAATCGGTGTTCTTTCGGTTGCTTTTTCTATTTTGTTTGTAGGCTTCGGAGGTGGTGATGGCGCTAAATTAAGTTCTGCCGAAAGAACCTTATCCGGTTTAGTCAAAACCGCGCGGGCTCAGGCGATTCTTAAGAATGCAAAAGTGCGTTTGATTATTCATAATAACCCTGATGTTAGTGAAATTGATAAATACAGGCGATTAGTAGGCATTGTTTATTTTGGGACTGATAGTAACGATAAAGATGGCTGGATGGCTACAGGCAAAGGTACTTACTTGCCCAAAGGGATCTATTTTGATGCTTCCGCTAGCAATACTGAATCAGGTACCAATTGGACCATCGCGTCTACCATGAAAATAAGCTTCCCAAGACTAAAAGCACAAGATGAGAATGAGACTGATGGGACAGATTTTTTGTACTATGAATTCAATAATAATGGCACTTCCGCCAATCCCAATTCCTATCTGATTTTCAGAGCTGGGAGAGTAATTCCCGGAACAGGCACTTCTGTGAATCTCAACTTACCGGCAGACACAGAACCAAAATCTCTGATGCGCTCAGGTCTTATAATCAGAAAATCAGGTTCTGCTACCTTAGTCGATGACCCTGAAGACCTAACCATTTGATTAATAAGCCCTCCGACTTAAAATGACGATACAGTTATATAAAAAGTTACTTTTTCTTCGTGCCTTTAGCCTAATCGAAGTTGTTCTGGCGATGGGTGTCTTTTTGATAACAGTATTGGCGCTAGTCGGCTTAATGGGACCAGCGTTGAAATCAGTTGGTACAGTTACAACAACGGATGAAGTAGCATCCGTTGTTGATTCCGTGAATGCTTTTTTAAACAGTTCGCCTCACATCGGTACAGCTGCTTCTGGAGGAAATCCAGAAGTCTCAAGATTTGATGCCATCTACGGTGCAGTCCAAAATGATGGTCATGCTACGGTTTTTGTCTGCCGCTGGTATGACGACACCAATAGTATAGTTCGTCAGGAAATTGGCTTTGAAGATGATCAAGGAGGAAGTGTCAATTCCAGCTCGGTTAGTAGTTCCGCAACTTTATTTGGCAAAGCTACTGGACCTATATATCGGGTAGTCTTGACTGCATCCTCAGCCATGTTGACTGATCCGGATACGATTGTTTCGACGAACCCAACTGGCAATTATTCTTATTATACGCTCACGAATAACGCTACCGCGTATAAAGGTAAGAATAAAAACTACCTGGCACTTGAAGTGAGAATTTTCGCTGAAGAGCCAGGTGCTACTCCACCCACAACAAATCTGGATACTTTGGCCAATGAAACGCCACTTCTAGTATATAATACCGCAATTCTTCGTGATTAAAAAAATAACTGCTATCAAAACGCGTTCGAAACTTACTTCTGCCAAAGCATTCACCTTGATTGAAGTTTTGGTTGCTTCGGCAGTGATGGTAATTCTTGTTGGCATCGTTGCTTACATCGCCAGTTCTGTAATGAGCACCTGGAACCGGTCTTCTGGAAAGCTATCAGCAAACGCTGAAGCACGCCTAGCCTTAGACATTATTGCTCAGGATCTGGAAACTGCAGTTTTACGAAACAACGGCATGCAGTGGCTATGTGTTGAAGGGCCTGCAGGGTTTAAGCCAGGAGCTCCATTTACTGCTTCGAACTCTGTGGTTCTAAAGTTATTCGCTCCACCAATTGACCGTGAAAGTGGAGATGGTATTTGTGCAATTGCTTACAAATTAGAGTATGAACCAGCTTACACCGGAGGGCCAAGTACATACGCGCTTTACCGCATGGTTGTATCGCCTACAAACACACTCAACAACTACCTCAGCAGTGGATATGATGACCCTACAGATAGTAAAACAGTCCAAGGTAGCCTCACAGGAGATGGTAGAAATCCCGCCACATGGGATGGTGACACTATAACCAATGAAACTAATTACCTAGCAGGTAACATTGTAGAGTTTAAAGTATTAATTTACGATTCTAGTCAGACTGCTTCACAGCCTAGAAATGGCACTGCAAATAATGTTGTTGACAGCAACTATAGATATGGCGGTTCAGATTCAAATGCTGGCGCCGATGTCCCAATTTACGCAGACATTATTCTTACGGCTGTTACTGATGAAGGCGCAGAATTGCTGAAAACGAGAACAATTAACGGCTCTTCAGAAAGAATGATCGATCTCGCCGCTAAAAGTGCTAACGACGTTGTCTTACAACACGGCAAAACTCTTATTCGCCGAGTAAATTTCAAATCCGACCCAATTTAAGCAGTCAATTCAGCCAGATCCTTCAAAACCTCGGCTGCATGAGCATCCGGCTTCACTTTCGGATACGACTTCAGTATCGTGCCGTCAGCCGCAATCAGAAATGACATACGGTGGACACCATCGTATACACGGCCCATGAATTTCTTTTCGCCAAAGACTCCAAAGGCTTTTGCAAGTTCCATTTCTGTATCGGCGATCAATGGAAACGGTAACGAATATTTTTCGCGAAACTTGTCGTGCGATTTTTCGTTATCTTTGCTCACGCCAATCACTTTTAGACCAGCAGATTCAAATTCACTCCAGGCATCACGAATGCCGCACGCCTCTTTGGTACAACCCGGAGTATCATCCTTCGGATAAAAGTAGACCAAATACGACACAGAGAGTTCTTCGCTACGAACAGTCTTACTGTTTTCATGAAAAGTGAATGCAGGAGCTTTTTCTCCCGCTGCAAGAGGTTTTGGCGCTGGCATCTTTAAGAGGATTTAAAAGTTTGAATTTAGTTTCTGAATGGTGGTGCGACTTTTGTAAATACTACCAGATTAATGTTTGAAATGTCGTTTTCCAGTAAAGACCATAACCATGTCGCGCTCGTCCGCGGCGGCAATCAACTCCTCGTCTCGCACAGAGCCACCTGGCTGGATTGCGGCCCGGGCGCCCGCATCCGCTGCTGCGATCAAGCCGTCAGCAAATGGGAAAAAGGCGTCTGAAGCGATGATTGAACCCTTTAGCGATAATTCAGCTTCTCCAGCCTTCCAGACAGCAATCCTGGAACTGTCCACACGGGACATTTGGCCCGCGCCAACTCCAAGTGTGCGCTCACAGCCAGCATAGACAATTGCATTTGATTTTACGTGTTTTACAACATTCCATCCAAATATCATGGCACGCATTTCTTCATCAGTAGGCTGGCGTTTAGATACGACTTTCCAGTCATTGGGTCGATCCGGCATCGTGTCGCGGTCTTGCAATAGGACGCCTCCGATAACAGAGCGAACTTCCCGCAGCGAGTCCGCTGGTAAAGATCCCTTTACTTTCATTAATCGCAAATTTTTCTTCTTACCGAAGAAATCAAGCGCCTCAGAAGTATAATCCGGAGCGATGATAACTTCACAAAAAATTTGCCCAATGATTTTTGCCAAATCAACGTCCATGGTCTGATTGACGACAATGATACCGCCAAACGGCGCTTGTCGATCGGTAGCAAAAGCCTGCTCCCAAGCTTTGACCAAGGTCTCGGCGCTGGCAACTCCACATGGGTTAGTATGTTTCAGAATGGCTACGGTTGGTTTTTGAAACTCCCCGATGAGGTAAGCCGCCGCGGTAATATCGATAATATTGTTAAAGCTGAGTTCCTTACCTTGAAGCTGTTCAAAACAGTCAAAAAAACTGCCGTACAACGCGGCCTGCTGATGCGGGTTCTCGCCGTAGCGTAAGTTTTTTATTCTGGGAAACTGGAGATTGAGCTCCGCAGGGATATCCGAAATGGCATCCAGACTTGGTTCACTGACCTGACTTTCAAGGTAATTGGAAATCGCTTTATCGTAACCAGCCGTGCGCTGAAACACTTTGAGCGCCAGTTCGCGACGCAGAACCTTAAGTTTGCTGTCATCATCCAGAGCAGCCAGAACACGATCATAGTCGGCACTATCAACAACAACTGTGACGGACGCATGATTTTTAGCAGCGCTCCTCAGCATGGATGGCCCACCGATGTCGATATTTTCAATTGCTAAATCAAAACTAACATCCGGCTTAGCTACTGTTTCTTCGAAAGGATAAAGGTTCACTACAATGAGATCGATCATATCGATACCATGCTCACTGGCAGCAGACATGTGATCCGATTTATCACGTCTGGCAAGCAGTCCACCATGAATTTTGGGGTGCAGTGTTTTGACACGGCCCTCCATCATTTCAGGGAAGCCGGTGTAATCACTTACTTCGACGACGGGAATACCTGCCTTTTCGAGCAGTTTTGCAGTGCCACCTGTGGAAAGCAGTCGATAGCCATGTGCATCGACCAAGGTTTTGGCAAAGGGAATAAGACCGGATTTGCCACTGACGGAGAGAAGTGCTGTTTTTTGCATAGTTCAGTTTTTTTGATTCAATTTACCCTTGGATTTCCAAGTTGCTTTGCGAGTGTCAAATCATCTTTTTTGAAAACCTTAACCTGTGGATTAAGCGTTTTACTAAGAACAGGTTCTAAAGCCGGATTTTCAACGATCGTCCGTGAGCTTCCAACTTCTCCAGGCGAGCAAAAGTTTCTACGACTGGTGCAGCCTGAGCGAGGCCCTGTGCGTTGTAGCGTACGATACTGGAGCGACGCATAAAGTCAGTTGCCTGGAGCCCGCTGTAGAAACGTCCTGCCCGACCGGTTGGCAGTGTATGGCTGGGTCCGGCAGTAAAATCGCCAAGCACAGTGGGTGTCATGTAGCCCTGTAGTATTGCGCCCGCTGTTGTTATTTTTTTAGTCAGAGAATCAATCGATTTGTCGGCGACCTGAAGCTCAAGATGTTCGGGAGCAAGGTAATTGGCAATTTGAGCAGCCTGTTCCAAGTTCTTGCACAGTACGGTCAAAAATCTCGATTTCAATACTTTGTTACAACTCTCTGTATGCAGACACTCAGGAAGTTGCTCAGCAATGGATTGTTCCACTTTATCTAATAGCGCTTTGCTGGTCGTGGCAAAGTAAACAATCTCCTTACCACTCCCGTGCTCGGCTTGGGCTAGCAGGTCGGCTGCAACATGTCCAGGCTTAGCGCCTGCATCGGCAATGACCATTACTTCGCTGGGTCCCGGCAACAGATCGATACCCACCGTACCCAGCACCTGACGCTTTGCTTCCATAACGTAAGCATTTCCAGGCCCGAAGATTTTATCCACAGCCGAGATCATCTTCGTTCCATAGGCCATGGCGCCAATCGCCTGCGCCCCGCCAACTTTATAAACTTCTTCAACACCGACCATAGAAAGCGCTGCCAACATGCCAGGGTCCATCGACCCGTCTGCTTTAGGCGGAGTGCACACACAAATTTCCGGACATTTCACTAGTCTAGCCAGAACAGCGGTCATAACCACTGTTGAAATCAGTGGTACATTTCCTCCAGGAATATAAAGACCGACTCGCTGAATCGGATAAAAACGCTCACCGACGACACCACCCTGGCTGTTTTTGCTCTTCCAATTCTTTGGCAGTGTCTTTTTGTGGAAGTCTTTTACTTGTGCTATCGACTGGCGGATAGCGTTGCGATCCTTTGGAGTCAGTGTTTTAACGGCAGACTTCAGTTCTTCGGCGGTAACACGCACTTTTTTTGCAGTCAATTTGGCGCCGTCGAATTGCTGAGTGTATTCGAACACAGCCTTGTCGCCATGAGCTTTCACCTCGGAGAGGACGGCAGAAACACAGTCGGAAACATTCGCCGACTCAATGACAGAGGCACAAAATTTGCCCAGTGAAGCGAAAAATTGCGGTGTATTTGAAAAACTGAGTTTTTGCATACTCAGCAAGAAAACCATTTATAGTACAATTCGCAAGGCCCGTAACCTACTTTATGCCTATGATTAAAGGTACGTTAGAGATGCAAAGCTCTTTCGTATCACTCCCACTCAATTGTGCTCGGTGGTTTTGAGCTAATGTCGAGCACTACGCGGTTGCAGCCAGCAACCTCGTTGATAATTCTACTGGAGACCGTTCGCAATACATCGTAAGGAACGCGTGCCCAGTCAGCGGTCATTGCATCCAGACTCTCGACGATACGCAGTGCGACTACGTTTTCATATGTTCGTTCATCGCCCATTACACCAACCGTTTTCACTGGTAAAAACACGCAAAACGATTGCCACACTTTATAGTATAGATCCGCTGCCATCATTTCTTCCTGCAAAATCGCGTCTGCCTTACGCAAAACAGTCAGATCTTTCTCATTTATCGACCCCATTACGCGCACTCCCAATCCAGGCCCGGGGAATGGCTGCCGCCAGACAACTTCTTTAGGCAATCCCAGCTGCACGCCTAATTCACGCACTTCGTCTTTAAATAACTCACGCAAGGGCTCCAACAATTGCAGGTTCATTTTTTCCGGAAGACCTCCAACATTATGATGGCTTTTAATCAACGCTGCCGGATTGCCATCGATTGCGACGGATTCTATTACATCTGGATAGAGAGTTCCCTGTGCCAGGAAGGTATAATTCCCCTTCTCTTTCAGCTTTTTGACTTCCTGATCAAACACCTCGACGAATGTGTTGCCAATGACCTTACGCTTGGCTTCGGGGTCAGCAATACCTTCAAGTCTATCCAGAAAAAGCTTTGCTTTATCAGCAACCCGCACATCCAGATTAAAGTGATCGCTATAGAGCTTTTCAACCTGTTCGCGTTCGTGCAGACGCAGGAGACCGTTATCGACAAATACACACGTGAGCTGCTTTCCAATAGCTTTATGAATCAGCGCTGCTGCAACTGATGAATCAACCCCCCCTGAAAGCCCCAAAATGACGTACTCATCGCCGACAGCATCTCTGATCTTGCGGACGCTTTCTTCAATAAAGTTGGCCATAGACCAATTGGTTTTGCAGTCACAGATTTTGAAAAGGAAGTTGGCAATGATCTCTGTGCCCATCTCGGAATGGGCGACTTCAGGATGAAATTGCATGCCATAAAATTGTCGCTCTGAATCCTGAATCGTTGCATAAGGAGAGTTTTCAGTTTCAGCAATGGCCTCAAAACCTTCAGGGAGTTTTTCCAACCGATCACCATGCGAGTTCCAGACACGCAATGTTTCGGGCAACCCCTCGAACAATTTACCGCTTGCCTTAATCGTTAAAGTTCCGTGACCGAACTCGCGCTCGCTACTTTTACCTACACTTCCGCCAAGCAGGTGCGCCATCAATTGTTCTCCATAACAGATCCCCAAGACCGGGAGACCGATTTCGAACACTCTTTTATCAGGAAGCGGCGCGGCTTCAACTAAAACTGAAGACGGCCCACCAGACAAAATAATACCTTTGGCGCCAGCTTCCTTGAGCACACTAGCATGCGTGTTGTAAGGATAGATACGGGAAAGGACACTTGCTTCGCGGATACGACGCGCAATTACCTGCGTGTACTGTGAACCAAAGTCGAGTACTGCAATATGATCGGACATAAAATTCAAAAACTTTTAAAAGGACATTTGTTAGACAACTACGTTCAAAAACGCAGCCGACCATTTGTAAATCCGCACTGAGGGCAATCAGATTCTTCGCTACGATAATCTCCAGTGTAAATTCGACTACATTTGACACAATGGTAAATAACTTTGGATCGTTGAGCTTCGTAGCGATGCCCCTGTTTCCAGTCGAAGTAAAACCAAAGTGACAGTATTAGTGAAAACCCAAGAGCAAGATATAGAAGAAAAAAAACAGTTGGACTCAGCTCAAACATAAGAATAAGAACCACTCTGTAATCGTAACTACATGCCTCAAGCAAATAGATCGGAAAAACCTAAAATTGGCGATTGGAATCGATTCGAGTTCTTACATTGCGATGGTCACATATTAAAATCCTCGCCCAGATAGAACTCTTTACTCTTAGCATCATTAATCAGAAAATCGCTATCACCTTCGCTTAACACAGAGCCCTGATGCAGCAGATAGGCACGATCAACAATCCGCAAGGTTTCACGCACGTTATGATCTGTAATTAAAACGCCGATGCCGCGCTCTTTTAGCTGAACGATAATCTTCTGAACCTCATTAACACTAATTGGATCCACACCGCTAAACGGTTCATCCATAAGGAGAAATTTTGGTTGCGTCACCAACGCTCGCGAAATCTCCAGCCGACGGCGTTCACCTCCACTCAATGTATATGCTTTCTGACCGGCAAGATGAGCGATTCCCAATTCGCTGAGGTGCCTTTCAACCAGCTCATTACGTGCGGCTTTGTCCAAAGGCAAAGTTTCCGCGATCGCACGAATGTTTTGCTCAACTGTCATCTTACGAAACACCGAAGCTTCCTGCGGCAAATAGCCGATTCCGCGCCGGGCCCGGCGGTACATAGGTACGCCCGTTATATCTTCACCATCGAAAAGCACTTGTCCCGAAGTCACTGCAATAAGGCCGACAACCATGTAAAACGTTGTCGTTTTACCAGCGCCATTCGGTCCCAACAGACCAACAATCTCGCCCGCGTTAACATTAACATCAACATTGTTAACAACCCGACGTTTACCGAAATCACGGACAAGTTTATGCGTTTCGATTTTTGAAGATGCAGAGACTTCACTCATAATCATTCAGACAAAACGATTTGCAGAGAATACCGCAACCCAATCTTCGCTAAATTTCCTTGCCGTAGATTCATCCTAGATTCGTGAGTAGAGGTCGATGAGGTTTTGTAAGATTTTGTTGTACAAGATATTGCTGAGCTGTGAAGGCGCGCCTTTTGGCGCGTTGAGTCAGCTGCTCAATGTCTTGTGGAGCAAAAGATTATGAAAG
>CAZUYZ010000243.1:0-2790 GCA_964624365.1 uncultured Puniceicoccaceae bacterium | reverse complement strand
TGTCTTGCGCACTTACAGGGCATTGAATCTGTAGACGACAGCAAGGAGTAGTTTTGAGCGCTTAGCATTTTTTGTTTCGCTACTCAACGATTCTGAACTGCTTTAGCCATTGTTTCCAGAGCGCCTAGCAATTGATCGCGCGGGCAACCAAAATTGAGGCGCACATGTTGTGGACTTCCAAAAGGCGCTCCATCAGATAAGCCGATTTTGTGGCTTTCAAAAAACTGAACCGGATTTTCAAGCTCGAGGCGGCTTACATCAAACCATGCAAGGTAGGTAGATTCCATGGGGCGGAAGATAATTTCCGGTATGCTTTCTGGGATAAATTGGCGAATAAGTTCATAGTTATTACGCAAATAGTTTAGTAACTCCTGGCGCCAGGGTTCTCCATGACTATAAGCAGCTGTAGCAGCGGCGTAGCCAAAGCAATTTACTTCAGTGATGATTCCGCGAATGGCTTTGCGGAATTGTAGTCTCAATTTATCGTTCTCTATCACTGAAAAGGCAAAAGCGAGACCAGGTAGATTATATGTCTTGCTGGGCGCCATCAGCGTGATGGTTCGCTCGGCAATAGATTTGCTGAGTGTGGCAGTGGCAATATGTTCCACTGATTTATCAAAAATAAGATCACAGTGAATCTCATCTGAAATCAGTATCAGGTCATGCTTTTCGCAAAAATCTCCAAGGCGAAGTAGTTCTTCGCGAGTATATACCCGACCTACCGGATTGTGCGGGTTGCACAAAATAAACATCTGCGTGTTCGGTTTAATTGCTGCTTCCATGGCGTCGAAGTCGAATGTCCATTGATCTGCGTGATTGAGGCAGAGGGGGACTGTTATCAGCTCGCGTTTTGAGTAGTCCGGCGCAGTTAGGAAGGGGGGATAAACCGGGGTAGCGGTCATCACGGAATCACCTGCCTGAGTAAATGCATGACAGCACATATTGATGGCGGGCACCAGGCCGGGAAGGAAGTCGAGCTTGGATGCCCTTGTTTCGTAGCTATGCCGCTGTTTCAAATACTTTAGAATAGCCTGTATTGGTTCTTTGTAAGGTATCGTATAACCAAACACGCCGTGATTCAGCCGCTCGTTAATAGCAGCAAGGATTTCCGGAGCGCTGGTAAAATCCATATCCGCTACCCAAAGTGGTAAAATATCACGATCTTGGTATTTGTCCCACTTGAGAGAACCATGGCCTCTGCGATCCGGATATGTGTCAAAATTGTAAGGAGTACTAGGCATGATAAAGAAGTGAGAAATTAGTTGCTGAGCAGTACGACATTGTACATCTGAAATTCGTCGGATCTGTAAGATATGAATTAAGATCCTTCCCTGAGCGCAGCCTTTGGCAGTCGTACAGCGTTTCGCACAGGGTTTTTGGTGATGATGTTACCGCCACTGCCACGTCCTCTTACAATGAGATCACTAAAATAGATTTCTTCTTCTGTCTTACGCAGTCGTGGTGTAGGCTTTAGATTTACTTTTACGGCATCGGCTTTACCACTTTCAGTTGCATAGGTGGAAATGTAGAGAATACGTGAGCCAGGAGTTCCTTTGGTAAGATCGTATTCTTTGTCGCGAGTGGTACCGCCAATTGTGAAGTGCTTGGCCAGTGTTGGTCCGCTCCTGCCATCGCGATAGACCATACAAAAAGTTTGCTCATTGGGTTCGTTGCGGTTGAAAACATTGATATAGAGTATGTTTTTACCAAAAAAAGCTTTTTCGCTGATTTTGGAAACAATGAGCTTTCCATCCTGAGTGATTGCGATTACATCGCTCAGTGTAGAACATTTGCAGATAGCTTCATCTTTCTTGAGGCTGATGCCGGCAAATCCTTCCTTGCGATCGACGTAGAGTGTTTCATTCGCAACCACTACTTCATGCGCGACTACTTTTTTGAAAGAGGTTAGTTTCGTTTTCCGCACACGATCTTTTCCGTATTTTTTCTGGATTTCGGTAAACCAGCGGATGGTGTATTTAGTAAGTTGTTTCAGATTCTTGTTAGTGTCTTCAATAGCTGCTTCCAGTCCCTGAATCAGTTCGTCTGCGCGTTTGGAATCATACTTTGAGATACGCTTAATTTTGATCTCCAATAGACGTAATATGTCGTCGCGGGTGATTTCACGATTCAAGCGATTTTTAAATGGTTCAAGGCCGATGTCGACCGTCTGAATGACCGCTTCCCAGGTTTCTTCCTCCTCAATGCGACGATAAATGCGTTCTTCAATAAATATCTTTTCGAGCGACGAGAAGTGCCATTTTTCCTCAAGTTCACGCAATTCAATTTCTAGTTCCAGCTTCAGTAGGTTACGTGTTTTCTCCGTTGCCAGATAGAGCAAATCCAGCGCTGAATAGAAGTGAGGTTTATCGTTCTCAATTACACAAATGTTGGTCGCAATGGAAATCTCGCAATCTGTAAACGCATAGAGTCCTTGTTCCGCTGTTTCAACTGCGACACCGGAAGGCAGATGAACCAGGATTTCAACCTTGTCGGCGGTATTGTCCTCAACCCGCTGGATTTTGATTTTATTCTTGTCATTAGCAGAGAGAATGGAGTCGATCAGTGAAGTGGTGGTTTTTCCAAAAGGAAGCTCGGTAATTGCTAATAGGTTTTTTTTGCGAATTTCGATACGCGCACGACATTTGATGCGGCCACCTCGTTTGCCATCGTTGTATTCAGAGACATCGGCAATTCCTCCTGTCGGAAAGTCAGGCACGAGCTCAGGTGTCTCCTTGCGGAGCAGAGCGATGCAGCCATCAATCAATTCGTTGAAGTTGTGTGGGAGTATTT
>CAZUYZ010000242.1:0-38225 GCA_964624365.1 uncultured Puniceicoccaceae bacterium | reverse complement strand
GGATATGCGATACTTCCCATTCGTTTCCACCATTGCCTTATTGTTTCAACAGCAAATTGAACGGTATCATGGCTCATTCCAACACTCACCCAGCCCTCATTGGAGGTCATATCATAGACTCCATAAGGAATCCCTTTGCCCAGCGCTAAACTGGTAAAGTCGTAAGCTTCTACTTCCTCTGGATTTCCCTTGGGCTGATACTCGCGACCGGCATTGGCAAAATTGCCGATCAATTCCTTCTTTTTCGTGTCTACTGAAATGACGGGCTGACTCTTATTCTGAAAGGTTTCCACCTGCGAGGAAATGTATTCAAATTGAGCATTGCGGTCAGGATGGCTATTGCCTTCAAATCGCTTCCGAGTGCTTTGCAAGCTGTAACCGAGTTCAGAAAGCAACTGTCCGACTTTGGTATGGCTGATCTGAATCCCTTCTAAGCCAAGCTGCTCTGCAAGTTTGCGTGTACTTTTACAGGTCCAACGCAACGGTGACATCGGATCACCCCGAGAGGTTGGTTCCACCAGTTGGTCGAGTGACTCAATTAAGCTCTTTTGTTTCTCTGATAATTGCTTACGCCCTCCTCCTTTACGTCTAACCCGATTTGGGTCGCCGGCCTCGGATCGGCTATCATTGGCTTCAAGTTCACGGCGACCAATCCGAATTGTACTTCTTGCAATTCCTGTTGCCGTTGCGACCAATTCGACTCCGCCGTACCCCAGCGCGTTTGCTTCGGTAGCACTCCAAATTCTTCTGGAACGTTCATCAAAACGATCTTTCAATGCGGCATATTTGCTGCGGATAATGTTAACAACGTCCTTTTGAGCGATTGTTGCGCAGTAGCCGGTCTTCAAGGAGCGTGAATACCTCACTGCTAACCTGCGGTGTTGCGAACACCCATTGCAGCGCTGCCAGAGTGGGAGGCAGTTCATCGCGTGTGCGGGTGGGGATTTCGACCCATTCGATTGGAACGGCTCCTAGGGCGAGTTGTACTTCGAATCGTTGTCTCATTGAACCAACCTTGCCCCAAAATTGGCCCGTTTAACAGCGAATAATCCTGTTTTTTAGCGTGTTTATCAGCTTTATCGGTCAATATTGACAAACAGTCGGCCTCCTAGATGTAGTGCAACATGTTGTATTTAAGGACGATAAGGTATTTCCGGCAGACACTATTTCCTTGCCCAATAGACCACTAATAACCAGTTCCTGCCACCTGACTCTATTGTTTTCGGCGAAACTACTTTTTTCCGGCATCTGGATGTCCTGATACAAGGATTCAGTAAAAAACAAGTCTGCTTGCCCGAGATTTCCAGGCAGTCGCAATTCGCTCAGGTTGCCCGCATTTTGATAATTTTCCTGCAAAGAGTAAAACAGCAAAGATGCATCCTCAAAAATATGCCGTATCTGCTTTTGACGTACAGGATTTCCATAACCGCTTACGTCAAAGTGAGTATCACCCTTCTTAGTAAGAATTCTCAATATGTCCTCTTCGAGGAATCCATAGGAATTACCCATATGAACACCTGCGGCAAACGTCAGAACTTCCCGAGCACTCCATTTTGGAAGTTGGGATTCACCATCGGCAATCGTCACCAGGGCACCCTAGAGCGCGTAAATTCGCTCATAACGAGCGTCTTCAGCACGTGCTTTTGAAGTATTGCCTTCAATTACACCGTTAATCTTTGTTGCAGAAAATACGGTCGGTCCAAAAAAAATCAGTAACGTTAAAAATACCGCACGAAGGGCTTTCTTTAAGCCCGACCGAAACGAAGTCGTTACTGATGAGAAGAGAGATAGTATGATTTTTATTATAATATTATTTATGACAAGCACTACCTTAACTTTAAAATGCATTATTATTATTTATATTATAAATTATCGATGCTTATTTACTTAAAAACGAGAAAGATCAACTTATTATTTTAAAAGATAATAAGTTTCTTTAGATTTTTTAATGATATGCATTTGTTTGAGTAAGAATCAAAGCGAGGGGAAGCAGTTATAAATGGCGATAGGCATACAACGCAGAAGCGACTTCCAGCCTTATCGAAGAAAATATGGCAAGAGCAAGTGGTAAGTTCCTGCTTACACTCTCGCGCCTTTCTCCGCAAAAAGAATTACATGCCTATTCGACTCTATCCAGAAAATTACAAAACGACGCAGCGCTGGTAACCTACGACTCACATTTCAGACACATTCCTCAGCTACCCACTTTGCCTTCTTCGCTCAAATAGTTAGAATCATTCAAATCTGATTTTTTTCGTGATTTGCAATTATGGATGGTGTTAACTGTCAAAATGCTGAAAAAAAAGAAAAAACATGTTGATTTACCTGCTGCAACAGACTGGCGCACCTCCGACCAGCAGGAGTTGCTCAAACGCAAACTACGTGCTCAGGACGAGACTTTTCAAATCGAGAATTTAGATCCATCACGTCCAATTTATTCTAATTTTAGTATTCAGTCCGCCAGCGGACTCAGCTACTCTGTCGAAATAAGGGACTTGACCGCAAATGCATTCAGTTGCACCTGTACCGATTTTCGCATCAACGGCTTGGGAACCTGCAAGCATATTGAAGCCGTTCTGCTCTACTTGAAGAAAAAGCATCGTGCCGACTACAAGTTTGCAACAGCTGAAACATCTGATCTGGCTGACATCATCCCCGATACAGACAAAGGTTGTTTGGAGGTCGAACGGAATCTGGGTAAACTGCCGGCTTCGCTACGTGGTTTTTTCGACCAAGACGGTTTGCAAAACACCGAACTGGAACCCGTCGAATTATTTAAAAAGTTGTCCGTTTCACGCTCGAAATACATCCGTATATCACAGGAAGTCAGACCCTGGCTTAACGCTCTGCAACGCTCAAGGGAAAGGGTCGAAAGCCGTCGCGACTACGAAAACGGCATTGTTGAAGGGCGCCATCCCGAACACGTTACCCTCAGTCCACTGTTTCCTTACCAGCGCGAAGGCATGCTCCATCTTGCATTTAAGGAACGGGCGCTTCTAGCTGATGAAATGGGGCTCGGGAAAACCATCCAGGGAATTGCCGCCTGTGCGCTTCTGCATCATTTAGGCAAAGCCAATCGTGTCTTGATTGTTGCGCCTGCTTCCCTGAAGACCGAGTGGGAAGAGCAAATCAAGAAATTTACCACGCTTTCACAACAGTTGGTCTTTGGCGGGCAGAGTGCTCGAACCGCAATCTATAACGACCCGGAACCATCTTTTTTTACGATCTGCAACTACGAACAGATCCTGCGCGACAGCTTAAATATAAACACTTACCTCAAACCCGATATTATAGTCCTCGATGAAGCGCAGCGCATTAAAAACTGGTCCAGCAAAACAGCTCAGGCAGTCAAGAGGCTAGAGAGCCGCTATGCATTTGTGCTTACCGGTACCCCTCTGGAAAACCGGATCGACGAACTCAAGTCCATTATCGACTTTCTGGATCCGACTCTGCTGGGCCCGCTTTTTCGTTTCAACCGTGAGTACTATGAGTTAGATGAACGCGGACGACCAACCGGTTACAAAAACCTTGGCGGCCTGCGTGCAAAGGTCGCGCCGGTATTACTGCGTCGGCGTAAAGTCCAGGTCGAAACGGAACTTCCCGACCGCACCGATCGGAACCTGTTTGTTTCTTTGACCAAGTCCATGCAGGACGAGTACGATGAGTATAAACGCCATGTGGGTGATCTGGTCCAAAAAGCCAAAAAACGCCCGCTTACTAAAAAAGAACAGGATATTCTAATGGCGCTTCTCAACATGATGCGAATGATCTGTGACTCTCCGGGAATTATCAAAAATAATCCTTCGAAAGACTGTCCCAAGCTCAAAGAACTTGAAAACGTGCTCGATGAGTGCCTGAGCGATTCGGAGGTTAAAGTGATCATTTTCTCCGAGTGGATCGGGATGCTCCAAATAGTCCGTAAACTGGCTGAGGAAATGGGTATCGGCTACGCATGGCACACCGGCTCAGTGCCACAGAAAAAACGCCGCGCAGAAATCCTCGCTTTTCGTCAGGATCCGGACTGCCGAATATTTTTCAGCACTGATTCCGGCGGCGTAGGGCTTAATTTGCAAAATGCTAACATCGTCATCAACTGTGATCTACCTTGGAACCCTGCAAAATTGGAACAGCGTATTGCTCGCGCCTGGCGAAAAAACCAGACACGTCCAGTTACTGTAATCAACCTTGTCGCTGAAAATACTATCGAGCACGGCATGCTCGCCAGCCTGGCGCAAAAGATGGAGCTCGCCGATGGAGTGTTGGATGGCTATGGTGAACTGGACAAAATGACATTTAAAAGAGGTGGCCAGGCTTTCCTCAAACGTCTCGAACAGGTCATGGCCAAAGTGCCTGGCAAAGTGCCCAAAACACCACCAGTACCGAGCGATCCTGCTACCCACTTTGCAACAATAGCCAGAGAAAAAATCGGCGGTCGTCTCAGGCACTGTCAGGAGGCCTGGATTACTGGCTCCGACACACCTGTCCTAATAGTTGTTTTACACAATGCAACCGGCTTGGAAAAGCCTCTGCTGGAAGAAGTGTACAACGACATTCCCTGGAGAGGAGACACACCCACACTTCAGGTAATGGATTCCGCGACATGGGACAATCTTCAAACGCTCGCTCAGACCGGTATGATTAGCATCCATACCCGCGCCAAACGATCATTGCTCACCGAAGACGGAGACTCGGCGGCGGCGCTCACTCCCGAAGAACTCGCCCGCATCAAGGCCCTTCGTGAAACAGCCGAGAAAAAGCACCGTGCGGCTGAAGCACTGATCACAGCAGGTCTCCACGAAGAAGCCGAGCCATTCAAAAAAGAAGCCAAGGAAGCAGAAGCCGAGGCAGATCAGATTGAAAACGGAATTAAATAAAGCAGGAACCATGCACAAACAGAATGAAGCCATGGACAAATTTCACCATTCTAAATCCTCAACGGTAAATTTCGAAGCGCTCCGCGAATGCGTTGAAATAGAGTGCAAGGCAGCTCAGGGACGTGATGGTAAGGGGGAACTGCCAAAAGATTTTTGGGAAAGCTACTCAGCCATGGCGAATACAGATGGCGGTAGAATTTTCCTCGGCGTTGTGGAAAAAAATGATAAGTTCAAAATACTTGGCATTCAAAAGCCTGATAAGATAATCAAAGATTTAGTTGATACTGCAAACAATCAGGAAAAAGTCAGTATTAACCTGCTCAGCAATGCAGATATAGTACGTCACAAATTGGTAGATGGTTTAATCATTGAAGTCCGGGTACGTCGCGCAACACGTAAGGAGCGCCCTGTTTATCTCAGGAAAGCACCATTGGGAAATAGCTACCGGCGGCGCCACGAAGCCGACCAAAAAATGGTAGACGATGAAGTTAAGCGAATGCTTGCCGACCAACAATACGATAGTTTGGATCATCGCATTCTGAAAGGCTACGATTTGGAAGATCTAAGTAAATCCAGCTTGAGCTTTTTTCGCCAGTCAGTTGCAACGCGGAGCCCAGAAACCAATTTTGATACCCTCTCAGATCTTGAATTCCTTAAACAAATGGGTGGGTGGAAACAAAATCGGGAGACAGGTGATGTAGGGTTAACCGTGGCGGGTCTATTGATGTTTGGTAACTACCATGCAATTCTGGATGAGTTTCCTCACTATTTTGTGGATTATCAGGAGCAAGCAGAAGCTAACAATTCGGAAAGATATTTGGATCGAATATGTCCTGACGGCACCTGGCCTGGCAATCTTTACGATTTCTATCGCAAGGTATATCCTAAATTAGTGAGTGATTTGAAAGTCGGATTTCAGCTCAAAGATGGTGTACGTGAAGGTGAGAGTCCAGCCCATGTAGCCATTCGAGAAGCGTTTGTCAATGCGCTGGTGCATGCAGATTATTCGGTGCCGACTTCTGTTCTGATTATAAAACGACCAGATTTCTTTAGTTTTAGAAATCCGGGACTGATGCGAGTGCCCATTCAAGTGGCAATGGATGGTGGTGAATCGGATAGCAGAAATAAGTGCATCCAAGATATGTTTCGCATGATCGGTGCTGGCGAGCGCCAAGGTCACGGGATACGAAAAATCATTGAGGGATGGAAACAGTTTGACTGGCGGTTTCCGAACTTTGAAGAAAAGAACGAGCCAACCCCGCGCGTCATTGTCACCCTTTCAATGTTGTCTCTCTTTCCGGATTCTGCTGTTCAAATACTTTCAACTCACTACAAAAAACTCTGGGAGCAATTCGAACAAGTAGAAAAAATTGCGTTGATTTTAGCCTTTACGGAAGGGGCTGTAAATCATGCTCGCCTGTCCCAATTTTGTACAGAACATCCTAGGGATGTGAGTTCTACGCTGTTAGAGCTTGAAAAGACCGATATTTTAGAATCAACAGGACAGTATCGGGCTAAAACATATCATATTCCCGGTCATCGGCTGCCTACGTCTGAAGATGTCTTTAAAGGCTCCCCGAATTTGGATGCAAGCTCCCCGAATTTGGACGCAAGCTCCCTGAATTTGGACGCAAGCTCCCCGAATTTGGATACAAGCTCCCCGAATTTGGACGAATTTGGGCGAATTGTTCATCCTCAATTTGAATACCCACTTATCGATTCGGTTAGCAGACTAAAAAATGAATTTCGTTTGCAACTTGAAACAATTGCTCAAGAACCGCGAATAAAGAAAAAAATCCCCCGAGAGCAAATGATCGAAGTGATTCTGAAACTTTGCTCTAAACAATATGTAACCACAAGCGCTTTAGCAACCCTGCTCGACAGAGATTCTGAAACTCTCCGAGGACAGTACCTCTCAAAACTAAAGAATGAAAGAAGGTTAAAGATGGCCTTCCCACGAACTCCCACTGATCCTAAACAAGCATATCTAGCCGCCTGACCATCTCTCTCTCAAAGGATCATAATCAGCGATGATGACATTTTTCCCTGAAATCCTAATTGATGTAAATGGAATCGAATTCGCCATTCGCAAGACCTATGAGCAGCAAATCGGCAACAACGCTTAATTCTTCCTCAGTAAATTGCCATTCTTCACCTGCTGATAAAATCGCGTTGTTTCGTTCCCTGTTCCGTGGTCGCACGGATGTTTATCCGCAACGCTTTGAAAGTCAGAAAACCGGCAAGGCAGGTTACTCGCCAGCTTGTGGCAATGAATGGGTACGTGGTATTTGTGAAAAACCACGCATCAAGTGTTCAAATTGCCCGCATCAAAACTGGCTGCCAGTAGATAATCAAGTGATCCATCAGCATCTTTCGGGCGAAGACAGAAATGGAAAACCATTTGTCATGGGTATCTATCCAATGCTTCTCGATGAATCGTGCTATTTTCTCGCTATCGACCTGGATGGAGAAGGTTGGCACGATGATGTGCAAGCATTGGCCAGCGCTGTCTGGAAGCATGAATTACCGCTGGCAGTCGAACGTTCACGTTCGGGTAATGGAGCGCATCTCTGGTTCTTCTTTGAGGAAGCGACCCCTGCCTTACAGGCTCGACGTCTGGGAGCTTACCTACTTACAGAGGCCATGGAAGTACGCCCTGAAATCGGCTTGAGTTCTTACGATCGGATGTTTCCAAATCAGGACACTTTGCCCAAGGGCGGCTTTGGCAATCTAATTGCGCTACCGTTACAGAAGACTGCCCGCATTAGGAAAAATTCGGTCTTTTTGGACGATTCGCTTGAACCTTTCGCTGATCAGTGGGCATTCTTGGGCCGATTGCAAAAGATCGAGCCTAAGACGATTGCACAGGTCGTCGACCAGGCTGAGCGGAACAACCGCATTCTACCAGTGCGCATTGCCCCAACTGAGGAATCTGCGCTCACTCCCCGGCAACTGCCACCCTCTCGCAACTTCAAAGAACCCAGAATCGGCGTCTCTATTCAGGAGAGTCTGGAGATCGTATTCTCAGATAAAATTTATATTCCAAAAGCAAGAATTCCCGCGACTCTTCGAAACCGCATTCTTCATCTGGCAGCTTTTCAAAATCCTGAATTTTACAAAGCACAGGCCATGCGTCTGCCCACTTATGACAAACCAAGAATTATCAGTTGTGCCGAAGATCACATTGAGCATATTGCACTGCCGAGAGGTTGCCTCGATGAATTTAAAGCGCTATTGAGTCGCAATAAAGTATCTTATACAATCAAAGACCGACGCAACCTCGGGAGCGCACTTGAGGTTAAATTTACCGGCGAGCTACGTCCCGAGCAAAAAACTGCTGCTAAAACATTGGTCTACCACGATACAGGTGTGTTGGCGGCAACGACTGCCTTTGGAAAAACTGTCCTAGCAGCCTGGATCGTGGCTAAAAGAGGAGTCAGCACCCTGATACTTGTGCACCGGAAACAACTGATGGAACAATGGGTGGAGCGTCTTTCAGCCTTTTTGGATTTTCCTAAAAAATCCATCGGACGCTTGGGCGGCGGTCGTCGCAAGCTTCGTGGTCAATTGGATGTAGCATTGATTCAGAGCATGGTTCGTAAAGATGAGGTAGACGATCGAATCGCGGATTATGGCCAGGTAATTATCGATGAATGCCATCATCTCTCGGCTCAGAGCTTTGAACGCGTGGTTAGCCGTGCCAGAGCCAAGTATGTGCTTGGCCTCTCTGCCACGACGATACGCAAGGGTGGGCACCATCCTATCATATTTATGCAGTGCGGACCAGTGAGGCATCATGTGAGCGCCAAAGACCAAACACGAACACATCCATTTGACCATCAGGTTATTGTGCGACCAACTTCTTTTCGCTCTGTTCATGAACCGGAAGACGATGCTCGTGCAGAATTTCAGACTCTGTGTAAAGAACTGGCAGGGGACCCTTTACGCAACAGTTTGATTTGTGCTGACATTGCTAAAGCAGTGAATATGGATCGCCAAGTGCTGGTTTTAACTGAACGAATGGAGCACTTGTCTACATTAAGAGCACAGTTGAAGACGTTGCAGATAAAAACTAATGTCTTTCATGGTGGCATGAACAAGCAACAGCAAGTTACTGCAATGAATACTCTGGAAGACTCGTCTGCCGTTGTATTGGCAACAGGTCGTTACATTGGTGAAGGGTTTGATTGTTCCCGACTGGACACTCTGTTTGTAACCATGCCAGTTTCCTGGCGTGGAACCATCGCTCAGTATGTCGGTCGCTTACATCGTTTGCACGATGGCAAACATGTTGTACAGGTCTACGACTATGCAGACTTAAATGTGCTCATGCTTGAGCGGATGTTTGATAAACGTTGTGCAGGTTACGAAGCAATCGGCTATTCCATTCTCTTGCCTGCCAGCGCCGTGCCTGGATGGCCTCAGCAAGTAACGCTTCCTGTCGATCCAGTATGGAAAAAAGACTACGCAGCCAGCGTAAAGCGCCTCATCCTGGATGGTGTGGAAACACAGCTGGCAGAACTTTTTGTTCACGCCGCAAATCCGGCGAATGCCTCAATAGGCGCACGCAGCTCATCGGAAGCCTTTCTCTACAAGCGTCTGGAAACATTACCTGAAACCAAAGGTCGCTTTCGGCTTAATGCCGAACTACCGATCCCCTTCAGACAAAGAGGCTCCATGGAAGTTGATTTTCTTTGCGCAGAAGCTCGATTGGTGATCGAACTCGACGGAACACAGCATCTACAAGATGAATCAGCATGGCGCAACGATCGTCAAAAAGACCTGCTTTTACAACAGCATGGATATCTGGTGATGCGAATTTTGACAACTGATGTGGCGAAGGAATTGAACACCGTTTTGGATTTGATAATCTCGACACTAGTCCACTGTGATCGCAGATTACTATAGCCGCGTATTTAGTTGTCTACCTATTTACAGCTATCAAATGTCTCAAGAACAGAATCAATGGAACGTATTTCTGTCTTTGGGAAAAATCCATTTATTTTGTGGATGATCTGTTGGATAATTCCATCCGGGCATGAGGCGCCTCCAGTCAACAATACGCGTTTGGGTTTGCCGTCCATTTCCAGAAAAGGCATTATTTCTTCACTGTTTTCAGGTGGATTGTTGTGGTTTCGAAGAAATATATGATGCCTGATTCTATCTGCTGAAATAATGTTGGACTCTGACTGAATAAAATGAGCTTTTGTGCCATAACGTTTTTCGCAAACACGGTAGAGTTGATACGTGTTGGAACTGTTTTTACCACCGATAACCAGCGCTGCATCAACGGGTTGTTCTATCGATTTGTGAAGAGCATCTTGATTTACTTGTGTTGCATAGCAAAGTGTATCTCCTTTACCTTTTAACCACAGATGTTCGGCGACTTTTGCCTCACCATAGTGGCGAACTGTAAATTCCCGCAGGAACTCAATGATCTTGAGCGTTTCATTTCTCAACAATGTCGTCTGGTTAACCACAGCGAGTCTTTGTAAGTCTTTCTCCAAGTCAAAACCTTTGGAGTACAAGCCCGAAAATGAATTATTAAACAGTTGTTCTTTTTCATCACCCTGCGCCTGAATGACCTGAACCAACTTTTCGACGTGTTCCATATTTCTTATCATTAATGCCGGACCGTAGCTGGAACTATTTGAAAAAGTGGCCTTTGTCTCTTCATGTTCCGACTTTCCATGGATGAGCACAGTATAACCTTCTTCCGCATAACGACGGGCTGCTTTCCAGACTTTCTCAACCAACATGCAGGTCGCATCGTTTTCGCGAATATCGATCCCTTTACGAATCAGGCGCGTTTTGTCCTCGTTGGTCGCGCCAAAGGCCGGAATAATTACAATGTCTTCTGTCGTTAGATCGCTCCAAAGAGTACCTGGTTCTTCAGGTTCAACGCCGACACTTCCGTCCATCTTCAGAGGTTTTCCCTTATCTGTCTGTAAATAGCGTATCCCGCGAGAAAGAAGATCTTCGTTAACAAAAGAGTTATGAATCAGTTCACTGAGCATAAAGACACGTTTGTCCGGATTTTCAGCAACGGTCTCATAAGCACGCTCTATGGCATTTTGCACGCCTAAGCAGAATCCAAAATGGCTTGGTATAATGTAACTTACAGCCCCAAAATCCAGAATTGCCGGATCACTGGATTTTTTTTCTTTCGTCCGACGAGATGCCTTTATCGCTCGACATAGCTTACTCTGGTAAAGTCCTTGTGATTGCTTGTCAATGTAGACGTCTACATTGCGTTCCTTTGCAGTACGAAAACGATAGATATACTCATTTTCTCCCAGTTCAAGGTAGGGTATTTTATACAAGTGGGGTTCTATTATTTCTAACACTGTTTCCAGAATAGATGAAAGTGTGTGCTTTCCTTCGCGAGCGCCTCTATATAGCTCGTTAATACTTAAGTAATACTGATTCTTTTTTTGTAGGTCTTTCTCATGCACACAGTAAGTGCTTATGGTTTTGTCGGAAAAAGTTTTGCGGGTTAAAAAATATATTTTCCCGGACAAGCCGTTTACCTCCTTGGAAATACTGTTGGAAAAATTTTCGGTAGCATTTTTTTCAGAAACAAAGCCAGGTTGCAAAACACCCTCTTCATTTTCAGACACTTGCAACCGATTATGATTATCAAATATAAGTAAAACTTGCTGGTTTTTAAAATTAGCCATTACCATTCAATTTTTGTATCACCTAAACTAAAGGTTCAATCTCGCTGAATCATCTGATTTGATGGATTCTGTATTTGCATTTATCAGATCATTTCCTGTATATGTCACGCGTTTAAAAGTAAGCAAGCTGGTATGTTTCAAGTAAATTTCAGTGAACAAAGTATGAACGAGCTCAACCAATTGGATACTCGTTCACAAATGGAGCTGGTTGAAATATTCAGTAGTCTTACGCAGGATCAACTGGATAACCCAAGCGATGATGTTGGCCGTTTTAACCGCAATAACAAAACTTACTATCGCATTAGAGCCGGAGATTTTAGAATATATTTTGAGCAAGAAAAAGAAAGTCTTTTTGCCCATTACATCCTTCATAAAAACACTCTCTCAGATTTTGTGTTTCGCTTCAAACTACCGATAACCGAAGAATTTATGATTGAGCAACATGATTCGTTCTGGAAATATTTGGAGTCCGTTCGCAGCAAAAGCGATGAGACGGAGTAAACTACTCAGCCAGAATGGATGATTCTACAAATAAGAGCGATTCTCTCTATGCTGACTCTGAAGAAGCCAGTCATATTTACTTACTTCCAAATAGTCTCACTGCAGGTAATCTCTTCTTTGGATTTTTGGCTATATTGAGTTGTATCCGAGCTAATAACTCGACGGATGAAATCGCAGTCTCGGCTTTTTTTACACAAGCTGTTTGGTTTATCTTTTTTGGTGTAATCTGTGATGCGTTTGACGGTCGTTTAGCTAGAATGGGAGGTAGAGAATCACTTTTTGGAAAGGAGTTCGATTCTATCGCTGATGTTATTTCATTTGGAGTGGCGCCTGCTCTGATGATGATTTTTTTGATCCTTAAGCCCAGTGAGGATAATGAATCTATCCTACAAATAGGTTGGCTAATTGGCTTTGTATATTTACTTTGCGCTGCTGTCCGCCTCTCTCGATTTAATGTGCTTACAAATCCGGTACTTTTACCGGCAAAGCGTCTTCAGGAAACAAAGGATTTTCTAGGTTTACCCGTTCCGGCAGCAGCGGGAATGATTGCTTCACTGGTACTTGTCTACGTAAGCTTTGATGTCCGTGGATTTGAACTCGTCATGCCTCTGTTAATGCTGGCAATCGCTCTTCTGATGATCAGCAATATACCCTACCCCAGTTTTAAAGAAATTGATTGGCAAACGAATCTACGCTTTCGCACATTCATTTTTTTAGTTCTAGGGTTCTCAATTGCTTTTCTTTTTAAGAAGTGGTTCTTCGCAATACTCTTCTTCTCCTACATCATGTCTGGCCCAACACGTTACCTATACCTTTCGTACCAAGCCAAAAAAAGCTTCAAAAAAAGCCTTTTACGTAAATCATGAATAACTTGTTAAGATCTGTTAATTAGCTGTGTAATACCTAAAAACTTTTCCACATCATTAACATTCATTCCAATTCATTCACTCTTTTCTGACAGTAAATTTAATTGCAAATATCTATAAAAAAATGACTTATAACTTTATTAGACTTATTTACACAGTTACTAAGAATAATGGATTATAGTAATTAAAATATAATCTATAGATAAGCATTGCCAATAAAACCAAATACTTGAAATTACACACCTATGAAATTCAGGATCAGCAAAGACCATTTTAGCAACGGTCTTCAACAAGTGCTCAACATTGTAGGTACGCGCTCTACTAGACCAATCCTACACAATGTGCTTATCGAAGCGAAAGAAGAGTACATCACTTTGACTACGACGAATCTTGACACAGGTATACGCTGCCAGATCAAAGCAGATGTAACTACACAGGGCAGTATAACGCTGCCAGTGCGCAAGCTGGCAACAATCGTTCGAGAACTACCGAAAGAAGATGTGTTAATCGAAATAGGCGAAAATAATCTGGCGAAAATTAATTCAGGGGGCTCAAATTTCAAAATAATGGGGATTTCGGCCGAAGAATTTCCGGCATTACCTAAATTTGAAAACCGTAATACTTTCGAGCTCTCGCAGGCGACTGTTGTCAATATGCTCAAAAGTGTATCGTACGCTCAGTCAAATGACGAAAACCGTTACATACTCAATAGTGTTTATTTCAAATTCGAAGACGGAAAATTAACACTTGTGGCAACCGATGGACGCCGACTCGCTTTAACTTCTGTTGACTTGGAGATAGGTGACGATGATTTTGGAAGTCTCATTCTGCCGGCAAAAACAGTTGCAGAACTTGAACGACTTGTGGACAAGGGTGAAAAGCTAAAAATAGCTTTTGATGACAGACAAGTGGCATTTGAAATAAACTTGGATGATTCGGGAGAATCAGGATTGGTAAAACATATTTATTTGGTTTCAAAAGTTGTTGAAGGCAATTATCCAAACTACGAGCAAGTAATTCCAAAAGAGACTGAACATCGTGTAAAAGTTGAGCGCGAACTGATGCTTGACTGTGTTAATCGTGCAGCCTTAGTTACTAGTGACAAGAGCAATTCGGTAAGGTTAAAAATGAGTAAAAACTTGCTCGAAATATTAGCATCCAGTTCGGAATATGGCGAGTCCCATGAGTCTATGGCGATTATTTACGATGGTCCTGAAGTAGAGGTTTCGTTCAATCCAAATTTTTTAATGGAACCACTTAAAGCGCTTACCAAAGATGAAATATTCTTTGAATTTAAAGATCATTTGAGTCCCGGTACATTTAAGACCCTAGAAAATTTCCTTTGTGTAGTGATGCCACTAAGACTCAATTAGAGCTGATACTTTTCAGGAATACACTTCAACTACCCCATGTTGGCCATTACTCAATCTGCTGCACTGGTTGGTGTGGAAGCACATTTGGTACAGGTCGAAGTTAATACAGGAGAAGCAGGCGAACTTAAATTCATACTGGTAGGCCTTCCTGACGCAGCAGTCAAAGAGTCTCAGGATCGTGTATCTTCGGCGATCAGCAATAGTGGCTATCGCATGCCGGCGACACGTACGACCATCAACTTGGCGCCTGGTGGGTTACGTAAGGAAGGTCCGGCATATGATCTACCGATTGCTGTTGCCATTCTCGCTTCGATGGAAAAATGCTCCGGTGAGCGCTTAAACGATTTTTTAATAGCAGGCGAACTTAGTTTGTCTGGAAAAACCCGTCCTGTGCGCGGCGTACTTGCCATGGCTTTGCTGGCTCGCAAACTTGGTAAGCGTGGATTAATCGTACCGATGGAATCTGCGGATGAGGCCTCACTAGTAAGCGATGTTGAAGTTTATCCGGTTCAGAGTCTTGATCAAACAGTTCAATTTTTGGACGGTACTCAAGACATTGAACCGGTTTCTTCCAGTGAGAGCAGTTTTTTTCAATCGCCTCCGGAATCACAACGCATCGATTTTTCAGAGATAAAGGGTCAGCAAGCGGTTCGACGCGCCGTTGAAATTGCTGTTAGCGGTGGTCACAATCTTTTGATGATTGGCAGTCCAGGTTCCGGAAAGTCGATGATAGCCAAACGCATTCCCACTATCATGCCGCAGCCAAGCATGGATGAGTTTCTTGAAATTCTTAGTATTCAGTCTGCTGCCGGAACGACTTTATGTAATGAAAATCGTTATTTCCAACGACCCTTTCGTTCGCCACATCACACAATCAGTGATGTCGGTTTACTTGGAGGTGGAAGTATTCCTGGACCTGGTGAAATTTCACTAGCCCACAATGGCGTACTTTTTCTCGACGAACTTCCCGAATTTAAACGTTCGGCGCTAGAGGTTTTAAGACAACCTCTGGAAGATGGAGTTGTTACTATCTCTCGTAGCGCCGGTAAGATCACACTGCCTTGCTCAGTCATGATGGTCTGTGCCATGAATCCTTGTCCCTGCGGCTATACCGGTGATGCTTCACGAGAGTGCCGTTGTTCAGTACCGCAGATACAACGCTATCGATCGAAAATTAGTGGTCCTTTACTAGATCGGATAGACTTGCATGTCGAAGCACCTTCTTTGCGAATTGAAGAGCTACGTGACTACAAACCTGGCGAAAGCTCTAGAGTAATTCGCGAACGTTGTGAAGCCGCTCGAGTTCTTCAGCAAAAACGTCTTACTGAAAAAAACAACACGTACACACGCTGCAATGCTCAAATGTCCAACGCCGAAATTCGTAACTATTGCGACATTGACAAAAAGAAAGGCGATCTCCTACAGCAAGCCATGGAACAGCTGGCCTTATCGGCCCGAGCATATAATCGCATTCTAAAAGTCGCCCGCACCATAGCTGACTTGGCATCAAGTGAACAAATAGAAACAAAACATCTTCTAGAAGCCATTCAATATCGCAGCCTGGACCGGAACCTTTTTTACTGAATTGAAATAAGCGAAAATACCAGTCAATCGTGTATAACAAGCTTGCACTTAAACTAAATCATAGCCTAGGTAATCAATACACGACCGGAGAGATGGCAGAGTGGCCGAATGCGGTGGTCTTGAAAACCATTGAGCCGAAAGGTTCCGAGGGTTCGAATCCCTCTCTCTCCGCCATTCGAAGCAGTCGAATAAGGGAGGAAGGATTTGAACCCGAGCAGAGGGTTTGTTTAGCGAAGCAATGCCGCAGGCACCCATCCCTCTCTCTTCGCCAGCCTTGAGAATCGCATTTGCCTGATATTGAGCGCATCGCAGGTTCACTCAGCGAGGCTTTGGCTTGGGGATTACTCCTTTTGCTGCTCACTTTGCTACATGATGGATACCTAGTACATTAAAACATGTAAATGTTCGCTTTATACTTCATCAAAGCTAAGGAAAAAGTTCATCGTGAAATTCAAGCACCTGAGAAGGTGTTATGGACTTGACGGTGGAAGAAGGCCTGGAACTTTTGAGTCAGTGGAACGTGCAGGAACTTGTGGATACAAAAGCCAACACGGTGTTGTGTCCACAAGTCCCCCAACCCAATGAAGTGCAGCAAAAACTGCTGGAAGCCTTAGAATTGAAAGCCCCTGAAAAAATAAGCCTGAATGAAGTCGATGTAGTCACACACAAAAAGCTACCAAAACAGAGAAAATCTGGGTAAATAAAAGGATTGCGGCTGATTTTGATTTAAAAAGCAAGTGAACTTCCGCTAAAGGAACGCAGGCTTCATAAAGACACTCTGGAGCTACTGAGTTGTCAGGATGTCGTTGCCCTGCTGGATGTTTATCTCCCTCGAACAGATCAAACAAAACAAGCTGTCATCGACAGCATGAACAAGCGGCACGCAAAAAGACGGGCCTCGATTGAATCGGCTGCACGGCGATCAGTTCTGGGCAGGAGTACATAAACTTAACAGAGTAGAATTAAATCTTTCTGATTGGCGAAGTCGGTTTGCTCTTATCTCTCAGCATGTTCATACTTTTAATACCACGGTTAAGGAAAATATAGCTTATGGTCGCCTGAATGCCACGAAAGAAAAAATCAACTTCCATCCAAGAAAAATCCTGGACTTCCAATCTCCATCTGAACTAAAAAGTGAGCCCGCTGCTTAATAATTGCGCCAAAATTATTCGCTAGAAGTTTGAATCCGCCAATATGAATAAAGTTAGCTTGAAACACAAAGGCCAGTGCATCAAGTTTCTTGACAATTTTCAGTGAAAGTCGTTTCTGCATATAGACAAGACTACAACTATTGGCAATGATACCTGTTAACATTGAAGCTATTGTCCGTGAGATACATAGAGACTTGAGCCCTCAATTTGAAGAGGAGCTTCGTAGTCACCTCTGCAAAAAAGACAAAAAATGGCTTATCGACCAAATCGTTCGTCTAACACTTAACAAACACAGTCTAGAAATCTGGGATCGAAAGGAAATACAGAAACAGAAAGATATCCGTAGGGCTAAACGAATAGCCCGCCTTGAGAAGATGCAACTGAACGAATCCAAACTGGCTGCGTTTATTAAAAATTACGATCACTACAGACGTGATGACCTTGAGCATCAAGGATTCTTAATTAATCATCCGCCAAAAAAAGGCACTGCCATGGTCCAGCAAAAACACCGTTCAGTAAAAGGAGAGCAATTACTTACTGAGGCCAAAGACACATTATTTGCTATCTTATATGGAGACGAAAGTATATTTGTTGAATTTGATCGTGTAGAACAAGAATTGCTCACATTGACCGTACCGCGCTTCAAGTCCAATGCACTTGAATTTATGAAAGCAACAACCGAAATTAATAGCATGGGTACTTGGCACGATCCGGAAGGCGTATCCCACGATGAACGAGCCGATAATGTAATCCTCCAAGTCGAATACGGAGAAGTTGCCAGCGAACAAATTGGAGATGGTATACTCACAACGTTACGTCTTATCAATAATCTGGAAGTGAATGAACAGATACTTTATGCTCGAATGATTAATGTCGAACAAAGTAGCTTGATCAGTTAAACAATTTAAACACTAATAAGTACTATTCATGGACGACCAGCAATCACCAACCGGCGGACAGCCGCAACGAATAAATTTAAATCAAATTGTACAGCAATTTATGTCAGGGTTGCAACGCCACTTTGACTTGCTTGCCTACAACCTTGCTGCGCACGAAACGGTCAAGGAAGATGCATACGACAAGCGCGTTGATGACCCCAAGATTATGCCATTTGGATCTTATCATCAAAACTTTGAGCAGTTGCAGGCATACGCACGCGATCTTCTTGTCCGCCAAATTATTAATGACTCATTGAATCTGACTTTAACGGCGATGAACAACGCCCATTTTTTCCTTTCACTAATCAAGGCAACGGATGCAAACAAGAAAGTAAATCCTGAGGCGCAAAAAGATGTTCAAATATCTCAACAAACATTTATAAAAGCTAAGCTTGACGAAAAATTCAACCGTCTCGAAAAAGACTACGGGATCATGTGCGAATTGGAAGATAGTATCGTTTCGCTGGGCTTCGTGTTGCAGGTTCTGGTTAAACAAAATAAAGTCGTTAAAAAAGAGCAACTGGACAATCGGGGCAAACTTGTACTGGAACTCAAATCAGTCGAGACTGCCCTGGAAGATAACCTCCGGCTTCCTCCGCCGGAAAAACTTGTAGACATACGTAAAGTCTATCGAGAGGGCGATGTACTTTTTTTCGAAGATGTAGAGTTACAATTAGTTCTGGTAACGATTGCCTCGTTTGCGGACTCACTGTTTAAATCGGTGTCTGAATACGCACGCTCTATCCAAAAAGGCCAGTAATTGCGGTCGATATGCAACTTTCGGCAAGTTCCAGTCGCCACAACGCATGTTTCATTTCACAATTATCGCTGTTGGACGTGTCAAAAACTGTTCTCTGGCCGCGCTTAGCAGCGACTTTGCAAAACGCCTAAACCGCCAGGGAAAATTTGAACAGGTCGAATTGAAAGACAGTGCTGTTGAAAATGAAGGAACACGTATTTTGGACGCATTATCCAAGCGTAAAAGTGCTCACGTCTATGCACTTGCTGAAGAAGGGAGAACTTACACTTCGTCCGCCCTTGCGAAAGAACTGCTGCAACTGCGTGGTGAACAAGCCATTTTTGTGATTGGAGGCGCTTATGGATTAAGCCAAAGAGTAAAGGATCGTGCAGATAGTTGTCTCGCACTATCGCCCCTTACTTTTACTCACGAGATTGCTCGAATGCTTCTTTGTGAACAGCTTTACAGGGCAGCATCAATAAACGCTGGATCAAACTACCATCATGCTTAGGAAAGCTTGGAATCGGTCAAAGTATATTATCGGCTTAAACAAAGTGAGGGCTGCGGCGATTGTATCGAAACAAATGAGAGCGAAGCGAGCTGGTCCAAGAATAGCGCCAACGCTAATTTTAAGTAAAATTAGCATTGATTTTCCAAGCGAGTATACTTTTCTACGATAAGTTATGGAAGGAGAAGTGGCTGAGTGGCCGAAAGCGCTTCTTTGCTAAAGAAGTGAACCTCAAAAGGGTTCCGTGGGTTCGAATCCCACCTTCTCCGCCATCTAATTGAATTGTCCAATATAGCTGGAAAGAGAATGAACATGAGGTCCGACACAGGGTAACAAGGCCTATTAATCCGGAAAATGAGTAGACTTAAATTATGTTTTGTAAGCTATAGATGCGCGGATTCACGTAGATTCTGAACAACGCTAAAATGGTAACGAATTTCAGATGTGCAAAATGCTGATGATCAAGTAATTGACTTCTAGTACATCGTAACACTTAAAGTCTTCTGAGAAGTAATGAGATAAATGCAAATGGAACCATAGCCAAAGAGGTAGAGAGTTTACGCTCACAGTTTTTCCAAAGCCTGCGACACCGCCCAATCCAGGCAAAACTACGCTCAACAATCCACCTTTTGGGGATTACGGAAAAGTGTGCAGTTCGTTTAGCTACTTCTACGGTAGCATCTAATTTTTCGGCAACAAAATCAGCAAAAGGACTGCCGCTATAGTCTCCGTCCACAAGAACATTAGCTACCTCACTAAGTGAACCTTCGTGTTCCTGCTAAAGGAACGCAGATTTCATAAAACACTCTGGAGCTATTGAGTTGTCAGGATGTCGTTGCCCTGATAGATGTTTATCTCCCTCGAACGGATCGAACAAAACAAGCTGTCATCGACAGCATGAACAAGCGGCACGCAAAAAACGGGCCTCGATTGAATCGGCTGCACGGCGATCGGTTCTGAGCAGGAGTACGCAAACTGAACAAAGTAGAAATAACTTCTTTTAAGAATAAACTGCCGATCAGCCTGTTCCTTAAAAGGGCTGCTGTCACATCCCAAGTTTTTTATCGCTTCTCCTCCTGTCTGAACTGCTTAATGTGGAGTAAGTTTTCTTTTACCGCGCGATCCAGCTCGGAGAGTTCATCAACATCGTACAGTGTTTCGAGCAGTTTGACCCGAAGACCGAGCGTGGATGACTTACTAAGTGAAACTTTTAGTGTTTTATCCGTACTCCAGGGTATGTCGCGGAACAATTCGACCTGGGGTGAATTCAGACCAATAAGGTAATATCCGCCGTCGTCACTAGGTCCAAAAACACAGTCGTAATCACTTTTCAGGCAAGTCTCAGCTTCTTTCAAGTGAGCACGGTTTAGCCTTGGGCAGTCGCCACCTATGCAGATAACTGATTTTGCCCCTCGCGCGAATGCATCGACAACCGCTTGTTCGAGACGACTGCCGAGTCCACCGTCGCATTGAGGGTAAAACGCATGATCATCACCAAGCCAACTACGCATTTCTACGCCCGCATCAGCCGGCGAGAAGTGTATTTCAATGGGATCAGACCTAAAAAACTCGGAAAGTTGCCTTTTTACCATCGATTGGTAAATCTGTAGAGCCAAATCTGGGCCAATGCTTTGAGCTAATCGTGTTTTTACCTTACCTATATGAGGCGCTTTTAAAAAGATAAGAAGCGTTGAGTATGTTAATTTGGAGTAGGATGTAAGCATTCTGCTTGCAAAATAAAATTGACAGCATAGAAAAATAGCCTTAGTCAACGACCTTTTAAAACAAAGGAATAGATATTATGAAAATTTGTTGCATTGGAGCTGGATATGTCGGGGGGCCAACAATGGCTATGATTGCTCACAATTGCGAAGATCACGCTGTAACTGTTGTTGACATCAGTCAGGAACGTATTGATGCGTGGAACTCAGATACTTTACCCGTTTATGAGCCAGGCTTAGACGATCTGGTCAAAAAATGTCGTAATAAAAATTTGTTTTTTTCAACGGATGTTGATCAAGCAATCCGTGAATCAGAAATAATTTTTATCAGTGTTAATACGCCAACTAAAACATATGGTACTGGTGCTGGACGTGCCGCTGACTTGCGTTTCTTCGAAAAGTGCGCTCGCAGAATTGCCAATGTTGCGGAGACAGGCAAAATTATTGTTGAAAAGTCAACGCTGCCTGTTCGTACGGCTGAATCAATAAAACGCATTATTGATGCAAATTCCAAGGGGCGCAATTTTCAGATACTGTCAAATCCTGAGTTTCTAGCTGAAGGAACAGCAATAGCTGACCTTGAAAACCCGGATCGGGTATTGGTTGGTGGTGAACAAACACCAGAGGGACATGCTGCGATTCAAAAACTGGTTGACGTTTATGCGCGCTGGGTGCCATCAAACAAGATACTGACTACCAATGTTTGGTCCTCGGAGCTTTCGAAGCTCACTGCAAACGCTTTTCTTGCGCAGCGTATTTCGTCGATCAATTCGATTTCTGCCCTTTGTGAAGCTACTGAAGCAAATGTTGAGGAAGTTGCACATGCAATCGGTACTGACAGTCGAATTGGACCAAAGTTCTTGCATGCATCAGTCGGATTTGGGGGTTCTTGCTTTCAAAAGGACATTCTTAATTTGGTTTACTTGTGTGAACATTTTGGACTGCCGGAGGTAGCAGCCTATTGGAACAGTGTCGTTGAGATGAATGACTATCAAAAGCGTCGGTTTTCACAACGCGTTATTAAAAAGATGTTTAACACAGTTGCTGACAAAAAAATAGCTGTATTGGGTTTTGCGTTCAAAAAAGACACAAATGACACACGAGAGTCTGCTGCTATTTATGTCTGCAATGATCTTTTGGACGAACAAGCCCGGCTTGCTATTTACGATCCAAAAGTATCTGAAGAAAAGATTCGTCAGGATTTACAGCTTTCGAAAGACGACTCCTCTGTGACTGTTTGCACAGACGCCTATACTGCGACTAAAGATGCGCATGCAGTGCTTGTTCTCACGGAATGGGATCAATTTAAAGAGTTGGATTTTCAAAAGATTTATGATCAGATGTATCAACCCGCCTTTCTTTTCGATGGACGAAATTTGATGGATATGGATTTACTGCGGAAAATTGGATTCGAAGCCTACGATATAGGTCGAGGTTAGCTTTTATAGCTAGGGTGCAGACAACATTTGCGTTTATTGTAAATATTCTATGATAGTCAAATTTCCGATTAAATCATGATCGTCAAACCGCGTATTCGGGGGTTCGTATGTGTTACCGCTCATCCAAAGGGATGTGAAGCGAAGGTGCGTAAAGAAATTAAAATTGCACAGTCGATTAAGAGGACAGATGGCCCTAAAAAAGTTCTGGTGATTGGAGCTTCTACTGGGTATGGGTTGTCTTCGCGCATTACAGCAGGATTTCGTTATGGTGCCGCAACCTTAGGTGTGTTTTTTGAAAGACCTTCGGCAAAGGGGAAGCCGGCCAGTGCGGGATGGTACAACTCCGTGGCCTTTGAAAAGGCAGCCAAGGAATCCGAACTATATGCCAAAAGTATTAATGGGGATGCATTTTCAAACGAAATTAAAGAGCAGGCGATTTCGCAGATAGAGGCAGATTTAGGGCAAGTAGATCTTGTGATTTACAGCTTGGCTTCGCCCAGAAGAACCGATCCAGTTTCCGGTGAAGTTTACAAATCAGTACTTAAACCAATTGGCGAAAAACCGTTTGGAAACCAAACGCTCGACACAGATCAGGATGAAATCAAAGATGTAGAGATTGAACCGGCGAGCGGAGAAGAAATTGAACATACCGTAAAGGTAATGGGAGGTGAAGATTGGGAACTGTGGATGAAAATGCTGGCTGATGCTGGCGTACTTGCTCAGGGAGCAAAGAGCGTTGCGTACTCGTACATTGGTCCTGAAGTTACTTGGCCGATCTACAAAGATGGAACTATCGGACGTGCGAAAAAAGATGTTGAACGGGCGGCGGCGGCGATCTCAAAGAGCTATGACTGTGAGGCCTATGTCGCTGTCAACAAAGCAGTAGTTACTCAGGCCAGTTCAGCAATTCCTGTAGTTCCTCTTTATATTTCGATTTTGTTCAAAATTATGAAAGCAGCTGGAACCCATGAAGACTGTATTGAGCAGATGGTGCGTCTTTTCGACGAGCGGTTGTATTCAGCGGATCGGCAATTAGATGAAAGTGGTCGGATTCGCGTTGACGACTTGGAGATGCAGTCGGAAATACAGGCAGAAGTCATTGAAGTGTGGAAAAAAATTACCACGGAAAACCTAAATTCCATGAGCGACTACACCGGATATCAGGAAAACTTTTTAAATCTTTTCGGATTTAATTTGCCTGGGATAAATTACGATGAAGATGTTGAAGTTGATTTGCCTCTACCGAGCAATTTGTGATCGTCCAATACTGAAAACCATAAAAGACTCACCTCCAAAATTAGAATCATGCAAAATAGAAAATTATCTTTCATCCTGGGCTCTGCATTAATTATTGGTAGCAATGCCTCCGCAAATTTGATTATCAATGGTGATTTTGAAACTGGTATTTCCGGAACCGGATATGCTGGCGCTGGCTACTCAAATGAAGCGGGTACTTTTTTACCTGAAGATCCGGGTAATCCCACCTATACATTTACCAACAACTCTGACTGGGTAATTGAAAATCCAACTGCTACTGCAAGCAGTGCACTAGCTGGATTCACCGATCTGAAAACTCCCTCGAGAGGATGGGGTGTAAAAATGGGGAACTATAAAGACTCAACAGTGACCTACGACGTTCCTCTGACTCTGAGTAGAGGGATATACATTTTTTCCGCAGATCACTGGGGTGGCAAAAGCGACGGTTCTGAGTTTGTCGCCACATTAGTTAGTCTTGGTGGAGGTGCAGATATCACTATTGGCACATTTACTGATACAACTGCAGGTGTCCAAAATTCCGCAGGAGCTTTTGAAGTTTTATCTGCAGGAGACTATAAACTTGTCCTTTCCTCTGCTGGAGAAAGTATAAACAATGCGTGGCTTGACAATATAAGCATCCATCCGATGCCATAATTACCCATGGTCTAACTGTAAAAGCATGTAAATCAACTCGTGAGTGATCACGATTGTCGTCTTCGAAAGAAAGTTTTTACATTCAAGTTTGGAACAGCTTTTAGTACCAGCTCTTATTGTGTAGATGTACGCTTGGCTTACTCTAAGTAAAACGTGTAACTGCTAAGAAAACGCACTTATTTTAGAAATATGAAGATTAGCGGTACAATTGAATTTTTGTTATGACATTTTTCCGTCCATGTATTGATCTTCATAATGGCAAGGTAAAACAGATCATTGGAAGTAGTCTGGGTAACAATAGTGAGGATTTGAAAATAAACTTCGAGAGCACGTATCCGGCAAGTCATTATGGGGAGCTATACTGCAAATATGGCTTGAAGGGAGGCCATATCATCAAGCTTGGCCCTGGCAATGATAAGGCTGCATTGGAAGCCTTGGCTGCTTATCCTAAAGGGATGCAGATTGGGGGAGGGATTTCCTTGGAAAATTCTGCCAATTGGTTAAGAGCGGGTGCAAGTCACATAATTGTTACTTCCTGGCTATTTGACAAGCGCGGCTATTTCTTACCGGAGCGTCTGTCGGATCTTGTTTCTGAGGTAGGTAAAGAAAATTTGGTGCTGGATCTGAGTTGTAAAGCTGAGGGTGATTCTTGGGTGGTTACTATGAATCGTTGGCAAACTCGCACAAATCTGGTCCTAAGTAGGCAAGTTCTTTATGAACTATCTGAGAGCTGTGCAGAATTTCTTGTCCACGCTGCTGACGTCGAAGGTAAGTGCGAAGGAATCGATGAACAATTGGTAAGATTTCTAGGCGAAAATACGTCTATTCCAGTTACGTATGCCGGTGGCGCCTATTCCATTGAAGATTTGCAACAGGTAGAAGATCTGAGTGGCGGTTCCGTCGATCTTACGATTGGAAGCGCTCTGGATATTTTTGGTGGTAATCAAGTATCTTTTGAGGCCTGTGTAGAATGGAATCGTTCGCACGGATTGGAGTAACATGATTTTCTTAGAGAGTGCTTATGTCTCTATTTAGGAACATAATTATGAATTTAACTTTACCCGATCGTAACTATTAAGGAATGTCGGAGCACTGCTTCTGCTCTTAAGTGTTAAAGCAAGCGAGTTTTTTATCTTGGGAGGGAAAAGATTGAAGATTAAGCTCAAAAATTGTAATCCTCAAAATTGGCTGCTAAGACCACAGAGGTCTGCAGAAGTGAAACCTCAACAGATTTCCAGTATTTACCCAGAGTGTTTTTTCAAATTTTAGTCTATTGCATTGTTGGTGGAGTTGTCTCGTGGCTAACGATCTTCTGTTTGTTGAAGATCGGTTTAGCGAGTGCTGTAAAAAGCAGCCAGCCACAGCACCACCATACAAAAAGAGATTTAGTTCCAAGGGCAGGTGGACTTGGTATGGCTGTGGGTCTTTTTGTCGTTTGTGTGATCTGGTTCTTTCAGCTCACCATTGAAGACAGCCAGACCTTAACATATTTTGCGGTTTTAGGAGGTGCGACCGCAGCTTTTTTTGTAGGGCTCATTGACGATTTCTATCCACTGGGCGCGAAAATCAAGTTTTTGGCTCAAATACTGATCGCAATCATTGTGTATCAATGCGGATTGTCGATTGATTGTATAACGCTGCCATTCACGACCTACTCTGTCGACGTGGGATCCATTGGGCTGTTGCTAACAATGTTTTGGTTTGTCGCGATGATGAACTTAATTAATCTTATTGATGGGCTGGATGGGCTGGCTGGAGGCATTGGTCTCATGCTGATGATATTGCTGGCCTATCTGGCTATGCAGCAAAACCTCTCGTTTTCATCCGCTCTCGCTTTTGGAATGATTGGAGCTATTTTAGGATTTCTTTTGCATAATTTCCCTCCGGCAAAGTGCTATATGGGCGATTCTGGCGCCTATTTAATCGGGTTTATGATTGCTGCGCTAGCGGTACTAAACTCGCAGAAGGGTGCTGTGATGGCTGCCATGATTGGACCGGTACTAGCACTGGCTTTGCCCATTCTTGATATTATGTTTACGCTTTTTCGCCGGAGCGTCCGGGGATTGCCACTATTCAGGCCAGATCGCGGTCATATTCATCACTTGCTTTTACGAATGGGCCTTTCGCGTCGCAATGCAGTCCTCTGGTTATATGCAGTTTCACTGTTTGCCTTGATTGGTGGTCTAGCCATTTCCGTTGAGCGCGGACGGCATTTCCCTATCTTTCTTGGCTTTGCTTTTGTAGTAATCTTCTTCGTACTGCGTGGGCAAAATATTTCGACCAACAGTCTTTTATTGCTTTTGGCGGACTCATTGCAATCCAGGCGTGATATTCGCAACGCCTTGTATTTGAAAGACTGGTTAACAGCTGAGGCCGAACGTGCCGATAAAGTAGCTCACCTTTGGTTAGATTTTCAGTTTGTTTTGAAAAAGATGGGGCTCTGCCGTGCCGAGTTAGACATTGGCGAAGGTACGCGAGAATTTTACATACCTCATACCCCATCGAAAGATTCTGAGGACTTGTGGGCAGAAGTTCGAGAAATACAACAGGTCCCGCAAAGAGTTTTGCTAAAGCTCTATGGCGAAAAAGAAAGTCTATCGGCAAACCAGTTTGCATTGCTCGTTGATGTTGCGACCGAAGCCTGGACCAAAGCTGCTCAAAAATGGCAGCAGGTAAATAATTGTCCTGCTACTTTCGAAGCCGTCGCTCGTGATCCGGAAAGTTACTATGACCAGAAGTCGAGAAATTTGTACCGGCCAACATATTGATGGCTAAGGTTCTGTCTCTCGGATCCGCAAATTGAACAGATTTATACCGATTTCATGGTCCACTGTTTTTATAGCTCATCCACCGGACAACTGTTTGATAATCTCGACAATTGGCAAGAATAGAGCAATTACGATAAAACCTACAATTACAGCTAGGACTACGATCATTACCGGTTCAATAATTGAGGTTATCCCGTTAACAGCATTGTCAACATCCTCATCGTAATTGTCTGCAATTCGAGTGAGCATATCTGAAAGTTCACCTGTCTCTTCACCCACATCTATCATGCTCGTGACCATATCGGGAAAGACACTTTCACGGCTCAATTGAGTAGAGAGCGACTCACCATCACGAACGCAGTCATGAACACGATTTATCGCGTTTGCGTAAAAAATGTTGCCAGTAATATCCTTGGTAATTGTCAAGGCTTGCAGGATCGGGACCCCACTCGAAAGAAGCGTACCAAAGGTACGGGTAATACGAGCAATATTAACTTTTCTGACCAAACTTCCAACTTTTGGCAAATGGATTGCAAGCCAGTTGAATATTCTGGAGCCGATACTGGTCCGCACGAAAATTTTTAACCCTACAAAAAAACCAACAGCGATAAGTACTGTCAGTAAGAAGTTTTCACCTAAAAATCTACTTGTACCGACAACCAGTCGGGTGGGCCCCGGTAGAGGAGCGCCTCCAAGCATATCATCAAAAATAGACTGGAACTTCGGAACTACTAAAACCATGAGAAGGAACACTATCAGAATGGCGACACTGATAACGACCACCGGATACGTCATCGCCGACTTTACTTTACTTTTAGTGCGCTGGGCTTTTTCCATAAAACCTGCAAGTCGAGATAGAACAACATCCAGCACACCACCAGCTTCACCAGCGCTAATCATGTTAATGTAGAGCCGGTCAAAAATCTTAGGATGTTGCCTTAGACCGTCGGAAAGTTTGCTTCCGGAACGCACTTGTTCTGCAATTTGCTCCAGGCAGGCTTTGAAACGTACGTTACGTTCCTGTCGAATCATAACTTCCAGTGATCTAAGTAAAGGCAGATTAGCCTGAAGTAGTGTCGCCAATTGCCGAGTGAAAGTGGCCAAATCAGCTGGCTTGATGACTCTGCCAATTGAAAACCCGACAGACTTACTCTTTGAGCTTTTTATGTTCTTTTTTGTTTTTGAAGGTGAATCTTCGTAAATCTGATCCACATTCACCGGCATCAGTCCCATTGAGCTTACTTTTGAACGTGCCCCTTCCAAATTGTCGGCATCTATTTTGCCTACCTTTTGTTTACCCTTATGGTCGATCGCCGTGTAGCTGAATTTTGGCATGTTAATTGTCGGTTAATAAAACTGTGTTTTGCTATATGGTCTTAGTGAACAAATCATGCCAAGTATGCAAAAATTAAGTATATTTGAGCACTTCTTCAATTGTTGAATGTCCATCAAAAATGGCCCGCAGTCCGGAACTACGCAAACTACGCATCCCCTGCTCAAGGGCTTTTTGCTTAATTACCAGCGTCGGTTCACTATTGCTTATCAAATCACGAATTGCATCAGAGACTTCCATCATCTCAAAAAGTCCAATACGGCCGCGATAGCCGGTATCACTACAAAGTCCACAACCTCTACCGTAAAAGAAGTTTTTATCTGCTATTTCCAGAGGATCCATGTCCAACAATTCGACAAGTTCATGCTCGGGTTGGTAAGCGGTCTTGCAGGATTTACAAATGCGACGCACTAAACGCTGGGCAAGGATGGCTTCGATAGAGGCCGATATGAGAAAAGGCTCGAGGCCCATATCAATTAGGCGTGTTACTGCACCGGGGGCGTCATTCGTATGGAGCGTACTCAATACGACGTGACCGGTGAGTGAAGCTTGAACGGCGATTTGCGCAGTCTCAAGGTCACGAATCTCACCAATCATGACCTTATCAGGATCCTGGCGGAGAAATGCCCTTAGGGCACGGGAAAAATTAAGGCCAACCTTGTGGTTGATGGCAACCTGCATAATCCCTTCGATCTCATATTCGACTGGGTCTTCTGCGGTTAAAATCTTTGTATCCACAGAATTCACCTCTCTTAGAGCACTATAAAGTGTCGTGGTCTTGCCGGAACCGGTCGGCCCGGTAACGATGAAAATACCATTCGGGCGGTCGACCAAATCACGAATTGTTTCAAGAATGTCATCTGGTAGCCCCAGTGATTCCAAGTCCAAGTTAACTACAGATTTGTCCAGAACACGAAGCACCACACTTTCGCCAAAACGTGTTGGAAGTGTTGAAACACGTAAATCCACAGGTCGTCCTGAAATAGTCATCTTAATCCGACCATCCTGAGGGATTCGAGTTTCTGAAATATTCAAATTGGAAAGTACTTTGATACGCGAGGTTACGGGGATCGCCAGATTCTTAGGCGGTGGCGCCATCTCATACAGAGCGCCATCAACACGGTAACGAATGCGAAATTGTTCTTCAAAGGGTTCAAAGTGGATATCAGAGGCTTGGTCTTTTATTGCCTGTTGCAAAACCAAGTTAACAAAACGAATGATTGGTGTTTGGTTAGCAATATCTGTGAGATCTGATTCTGACAAGTCCTCGTCATCCGATAGAGCGCCGCTACCAGATGAGAAATCACTTGCAAGATCGCCTAAAAGATCATCAATCGATGACTTTTCTTCGTCGTAGGTTTGCGTTAGCAGACTATCAACCTGATCAGGATCACAAACAACGATCCTAATATCTTTGTTTAAAGAAAAAGTCAGAACATCAATGACACTGGAATTAAACGGATCTTTAGAAAAAAGCGAGATGTGCGTGTCACCTGCCTCGAAGGGAACCACTGCATACATCAATGCCGTCTCGGATGAAATGACGGAGCTAACCTCATCAGACACCGAATTAGGTAGTTCTTCTCTGTAAGTGTATCCAAGATAATCTGCGATTATAGACAAAAGAGCTGTCCGCTCGACTATGTCTGTATCAATAACTGCATCCGCCAAAGACTTTCCCGTTTCAGCCAACGATTCCAAGATTTCCTTAAGCTCTGCCGAAGTAACTAATTCGGCAGACTTAAGAATCTCGTAAATAGTATCGTTGTGATCCTCAAACATCGTTTGCGTGAAGCTGGAAATTTTTTCAATTATGTAAGCTTAGCTCCATTTTGAGTAAGCTTTTCGCGCATAACTTCTGGCATCTGAGATTTTATCAAGGCCTCTTCAGCGCTAATCAGTCCTTTATTATAGAGGCTCAGCAGATGCATATCCAAGCTGATCATACCTCGATTGGCGCCGGTCTGTATATCAGAGTTAATACGGAATGTCTTGTTTTCACGAATCAGCTGAGCGATGGAGGTCGAAGTAACCATAATCTCAAATGCTGCAACACGGCCGCCACCGTTCTTCTTACAAAGTACCTGAGAGATAACAGCTACAACAGATGTAGCCAACTGCGTACGAATATGCTCTTTGGTTTCTGCAGGAAAAGCATCCACGATACGGTCTATGGTTCGTGCAGCCCCGGTGGTATGTAAAGTGGCAAGCACCAGATGACCGGTTTCCGCAGCGGTCAGAGCTGCGGAGATGGTCTCCAAATCACGCATTTCACCTACTAGAATTACATCCGGATCCTGGCGCATGGCTCCACGAATAGCTGCATCGAAAGTATCTACGTCTGTTCCAACTTCTCGTTGAGTTACCAAACATTTTTTGTGCTCATGGTAATACTCAATCGGATCTTCAATAGTGATGATATGACCTTCTGTCTGACTATTAATCCAATCTAGCATGGAACCAAGTGTCGTTGACTTACCTGATCCTGTTGGGCCTGTTACAAGAATAAGTCCTCTTGGTCGTCCCAGAAGATCTTTGATCATATCCGGAAACCCGATTTCACTTAATGAAAATAATTGATTGGGAATTTGCCGTAGGACCATTCCGTAAGAGCCTTTTGCCCGTAGTACGCTTACGCGGAAACGTGCCTGATCCATGAAAGCAAATCCAAAGTCGACGCCTCCACTGGTTTTAGCAATTTCCTGATTCTGCAGAGACGTGATCGTTTTCATTAGCTCTTCAGTATCGTTGGGGGTTAATTTTTCACCATCAACGGCGACCATCTTGCCATTCAAGCGTAGTGTAGGCGCCTGGTCGACATGCAGATGGAGGTCTGAGGCTCCTTGCTCAACAACCAGTTCCAGAAGATCGTTCATTTCGTAGCTCATAATAATATTTTTTTGGTTTTAGTAGTTAATATGTAATTTTAATTTGAATCTGCAATGGTTACATTCAGCACTTCCTGAACAGTCGTCATACCAGCAAGCACCTTGCGAATTCCATCTTCACGCATCGTGCGCATTCCTATTTCCTTGGATTTTTTTCGTAACGCAACGAGGCTAACATCTTCGTAAATCATCTGTTGCAGCTCTTCATTCATCGAAAAGATTTCAAAAATTCCTACGCGTCCTCGAAAGCCGGATGTTGAGCAATTCATACAGCCTTCACCTCGCATAAATTTTGCATCACCTGTCTGATCCGGGCGGATTCCCAGCGAATGAAGAAGCTTTTCGTCAGGCGAATGCGGACGGGCACATTTGCTACAAATACGTCGAACCAACCGTTGAGCGAGCGCGGCCCGCAACGCTGCTGCAACCAAAAAAGGTTTGACGCCAATATCAACTAATCGGCTAACTGCGCTCGGCGCATCGTTGGTGTGCAGTGTACTAAATACCATATGGCCCGTTAGTGCTGCATTGATAGAAATCTCAGCGGTTTCCATGTCACGAATCTCTCCCACCATGACGATGTTTGGCGCTTGCCTGAGCATAGAGCGCAGTGCCGCAGCAAAGCTCATCCCAACGCTGCGATTGACCTGAACCTGATTGACTCCCGTTAACTCATATTCAACCGGATCTTCAACGGTTATGATTTTGCGATCAGAATCATTTATAGTATTCAATGCAGAATACAGAGTGGTTGATTTGCCCGAACCGGTAGGTCCCGTTACCAAAAAAACACCGTCCGGCATAGATATGATCTTCTCAAAAGTTGCCTGATCATCGCTAAAAAAGCCCAATTGCGGTAGTCCCAAATTTAAGCCCTCTTTGTCAAGAATACGCATCACTATGCTTTCACCAAATACAGTCGGTAATGTAGAAACACGTAAATCTATCGATTTCGCACCTATTTGAACGTTGATACGTCCATCAAGAGGTATACGTTTTTCAGCGATACTCACTTCTGCCATCAATTTGATGCGCGAAATAATGGCTGCCTGTAATCGCTTAGGTGGGTTCTCGACCTCGTGCAGCACTCCGTCAATTCGATACCGTACCCTGAACCGTTTCTCAAGCGGTTCCATATGAATGTCAGATGCTCGCCGCTTCAGGGCATCTGCTATCATCATCTGTACATAGCGTATTATGGGCGCATCTTCCTCTTGTGCACCATCTTTCTTTTTCGAGGAAGTATCAGTATCATCTAAGTCTTCAAATTCCAGATCCGAGAATATGCTGTCCACTTCGTCAGCGGGACGATCCTGGTAGTTTTGCTCAATCGCTTTTTTGATTGCACTTAAAGGCGCTACCTGAACAACAATTGAGCGATTAATAACATGACTTATGCTGTCGATTGCATCCATATTCAAAGGATCGGCAGTTGCGAGAATCATCTCACTGTCATCTACTTCAAGCGGGAATGCATTGTAGCGTTTTGCCATCTCGGGAGGCAGCATTTCCAACGTTTCTGCTGAAACACGGGCATCTTCAAGACGGGCAAGCTTGAAGTTAAATTCATTAGCGAGTGCTTCTGCTACCGTTTCCTCCGTTACAAACTGCTCCTTGATAAGGTACTTGAGGGTAGCTGCATCAAGGTCACCGCTAACGGACTGATTTTCGACGCTCTGACGTGCTGCCTTTACGTCATTAGCGTCTAAGGTTCCTCTATCGATCAGTAATTGAAGGACAAGCTCTTCGGTTGAGGTCACAGTTATTTAACTAGGTTTATAGCATTGTTTTTAGCGGGAAACACTCATCAGGAACTCAGCATTTGTTTGGGTCTTCTTAATCCGCTGAATAAGCATTTCCATAGCATCTACTGAAGGTACTCCCTTCATTGCTCTGCGCAATGAATAAATTTTTTGCATTTCATCCGTGTGGTAGAGTAATTCCTCTTTGCGAGTACCACTCTTGTCCATGCTAAGCGCAGGAAAAATACGTTTATCAGAAAGACCTCGATCCAGATGCAACTCCATGTTACCGGTGCCTTTAAATTCTTCAAAAATAACTTCGTCCATTTTGCTGCCGGTTTCCACCAATGCAGTTGCTATAATAGTAAGACTGCCGCCATCTTCAATATTACGCGCTGAACCAAAAAAGCGTTTTGGTTTCTGAAGTGCGTTTGCTTCAACCCCACCGGAAAGGATTTTACCACTGTTTGGCATAGTTGTGTTATAGGCCCTTGCGAGCCGAGTGATCGAGTCGAGTAAAATCACTACATCTTCTCCCGTTTCAACCATACGTCGTGCTTTTTCAATAACCATTTCAGCTGCATGTACGTGGCTTTCGGCGCTCTCATCAAAAGTCGAGCTGATTACCTCTGCGTCCACCTGGCGACGAAAATCAGTAACTTCTTCCGGACGTTCATCAATCAAGAGAATTATCAAGTGAGCATCCGGATAATTTTTCCGAATAGAGCTAGCCATTCCCTGCATGAGTACAGTTTTTCCGGTACGCGGTGGAGCGACAATCAATCCGCGCTGACCAAATCCAACAGGCGTTAAGCAGTCTACTACGCGCATGGAAAGATTGTTAGCGTGTGACTCAGCATCTGATTCCATTAAGATACGCTTGAGTGGGTAATAAGGGACGCCTTCGGTGAACGGTACAATTTCTCCAAGCGATTCAGGATTACGGTCCATTACCTTCTCTATATGGACGACAAAGGGACAGGACTCGTTTTCACGATGTGGATGCAGTTGACCTTCGACGATATGACCACGCTGCAATCCATAGCGCTCAACAAACAATTGTGGCACATAGGAGCTTAGGGATTTCACACGATAGTTGTCACATTCATAAACTAGTAAGCCACCTTCATTATCTTCCAACGCTTCAAACACACCTACGACTTTAATGTAACGCTTATCTTCAAATGCCCTTGAAAGCAAAGCATTTACCAATTGCTCTCGGTTCTGTGCTCCGGTTGTCTCTAATTTGGCAGTCTCTATTGCCTCACGAAGTTCGGGTAGCGCCAGTTCGTAAATTGAATTAAATTCGACGTGATCGTTCTTTTTTGTATGTATACCGTCGGCAAGTTTCTGAAGTCCTTCGAAATCCTGGAAAAGCTCAAAGCTAACCAGATCCCCTAACTCGACTGACAATTCTTCTTCCTGAAAACGCTTTTTCTTATTTTGCCAGCGGCTCTTGCCTTTCCTAGGGTTGTTCGAGTTTGTTCCTGGTTTGCCTTTAAACTTGCCGCCACGACCCTGACGTTCACGACGTGGGCGGTTATGTGCTGTTTTTTCCGACTTTGGAGCTGCGTTTTTCTTCTCCGTTTCAACTTCTTTTTCAAGGTCTGCTTTATCTTCTTCATGATCGCCGGACTTGTCGGTATTATCCGGATCATCCGAAGACCAAACAATCTTTGATTCGGTTGTACCGACTGGCACTTCTGAAGGGACAAAATTTGTAGATGATGATGTGTCAGAAGGCTTTGAGGTTCGTTTAGTTGCTTTTTTCTTTTTCGCAACTGTTTGCTCTTTGGCCTCTGTTGTTGAATTCATTTCACTTTCAGCACTCATGAATGGTTTTTTAGTATTGTCTAATAAGCTAGCAGGGGAGCCGCTTAATTTGTTGGTTAAATCGCTGTATTTGTAGCTTTAAAAATTCGAGACTTCCCGAGTTGGAAATTACATAGTCGGATCGACGAATTTTTTCTTCCAAAGACATTTGTCGATGACGACGCTGTCTTGTTTCAGTTTTTGAGTGTCCTTCAAGAGATCGACGACTCTCTGAAGTGCCAGGGTCACACTCGATACAAAGTGTTGAATCAAATTTTGTTTCAAGCTTTTTTTCAAATAATAAGGGTATTTCAACCAACCAATATTTATTTGGCGCTTTTGCCAAAGTCGTTTTCCAAATAGCACGCACCTGCGGATGCAACAAAGATTCCAACCAAGCCAGTTCGTAGTCATCATTAAATACCAGCTTTGCAATAGCCTTTCGATCTACTGAGCCATCAGGGCAAATAACTTTTTCGTTCCAGCGTTCACGTAGCGCTAATCTTACTTGCGCATCGTGATCCAAAAGATCTCGAACAATTATATCTGTTTGTAATACGGACCATCCAAGTTTGGCAAAAAGCTCAACAACCGTTGATTTTCCACATCCAATCCCACCTGTAAGTCCAATTTTCAAAACTTTCCTAGCTACGGTGTTAAATAATTTTCGAATCATTTAGAGAAAACTGACATCTTGCCAGCTCTGAATTCTATGGTTGAATTGGATGTAGTTTTCATTGCCGCCGTAGGCGAGCGTAATTTCATTAAATTAAGGTTTAAGACCTTGATAAAACAGGTTGCGCGCAGTTATCTTTATTACATCTATCAGGTGTTTCTTTTCGGTTCTCAGCCGTACCATTTTTTGCTCGATCAATGTGTCCAGACGCGAGACTTCCCGCAGGGTATTGGATAGTTGCTCCTCATAGCATGAGAGCCGTTGTTCGCTTTGCTCTATCTGAGTGGCACGACGCTTTTGGTAGGTCCTGGCGCTTCGTTGACCGGCTTTTAATTGTCGGAACTCTTTACTTCTACATTGTTAAGTTGGAGGGCAACGCTCCGTCGTTGCCGCAGTACCAATGCCAACGTGCGGAAATGACGGAGCATTTCCCTCGTGTAGACTGCTAATTTGAACCATATAAAATGTTTTGGGACAGATAAATGAGTATTTTCTTCTAACCTAACAATGTAGAATTACTTTGTTCTTCGCTACGATTCTTTAACGCTTCCAATTCGCATATGCGAGTGGCTCGTTGGATTATTTGCTCGTTGGCACGCTTTTCTTTCAATAGCAATTGCCCCAGAAGCTTCTTTTCCTGCATGCGGTTGTCTGGCTGCCTTCACCTTCGAAAAGCACTCTTTCTTTAAATATTTCCGACCAGACACTACTTATTCGTCTTTCTCAAATTGATAATTTGCAAAAGCTTCAGCCTCGACAGAATTTTCGATGCCGTCCGGAAAGAGCTTTATAAAGTCGTCGTAAGGTTCGTAAACAGTTTGGCTTGGTGGCCAGAAAATACCGGATCGGATTTGTCTTAGCACCGCAGCCGCGCAGGCTTTGGCGGAATTCTGTAAATCCAGAGTGAATGTTTCCCAGCGGGCAATCCCACTTTTTTCGGTTGTCTGCCCCAGGTTGAAGTAGGCAATCGCTATGTCCTTTTCGTGATTTGAATCCTTTGCCAACCTGTAAAGCGGGAGCTGCAAATTTGTCCAGCGGTAGCACTTGTTGCCTTGCTCGAAAAAAGCGTCTTCAGGCAGGTGGGCGGGCGGCGCTTTTTTGCCAACAGAAGCAATGTGTGCGCTTTCCGGGCTGGCTGGTTGGTTACTGGTTTTGTAGTCAATTAATTCCAGGCGATTGCCACATTGATCAACGCGGTCGATGCGACCTTTCAAGATGAAGCCTTCAAGCGAGAGTTCAAATGGCTCTTCGGTGTTTAGAATGTGAATGCTGTTGTTTTGCAAAACGTCGTTGCATTGATGCTCAGCGAAAGCGACGATGTGTTCCATGAGCGCTTCTTGCTGTAGGCGCAGAGCAAAGGACGGCCGTTTCCCGTAGCGATGTTCAAACATATTTTTCGCGATGGCATGCAACTTCTTAATCAAGGAGCTGGGCTTCGTCGTAGGATCGATCGTATCTCCTTTAAGCATTGCAACTGTGTCGTGAAAGAGTGAGCCAAAGGCAGCTGGGCTAAGCTCGCGCGTTTCAACGTCAACCGGGCGCATGTTCATCAAGTACCGTAGGAAAAAACGAAAGGGACATTGCAGATAACTCTTTAATGCGCTAACGGGAAGAGACGTGGGCAATTCGATGTTTGGTGGAGGTTTGAGTTTCCAGGCGGCACTGCGGGTGTGACTCTTGGGCATCCTGCCATTTGCCTGAAAGAGCCTTCGCGTGCGTTGCAGAAACTGATCTTCTGTACTTTGAAACAACAATCTGGAAGGTCTGAGTGGATGTTGATCCTGGCTGGCTTGTGGGATAAGAAAATCGATTCGAGCATTTTCACCGTTGCGCCGTTGGCACAAAGCCTCCAGTAGATAGGCATCACGTGCAAGGCGTTGTGCATTGGTGCGCAGACCGATTTGTTTGCGCAGAGATTCAGGTAAAAAGCTGTCGCCGACGACTGATTCAGGTACACAGCCTTCATTAAGACCGGTTAGTATAAGATGAGGCGCGTCGTTCCAAAGTAGCTCAAGCCAGCCAAGAAGGTCATGCGCCTGTTGCGGGCGAATCGGATAAATACGGCTGTTGTTCAGGCTATGCTGCAATATTTTCCGCACAAAAGGTTTACTTAACTTTGGGAACAGATCTTCCGTCTCAGCAATTTGTTGTAGCAGGTTACGAATAGCTTCGGCTCTCTCTTTCCAGGGGATTTCTGACTCAATCGTGCTCTCAATCTTTTTTTCCGCGTAGATAAGTTGTAACTGTTTTGCGAGTGCTCTAGCGAAGTTTTTAGTCTTGCTCAGTTCATCAGCAAGTTGACTGAGTTGCCGAAGTGCCTCTTTTAATTTGATCGTTTTTTCTGAGCGAGTCGCAAAATAAATAAGGGCAAAGAGATCGGGCGCCAGATGATCTTCAAATATTTGGTCCAACTGTTGTAACAGTTGATTTGTGGATGCGGTTACACTAAGCCAACTTTGTATATCGGGATGTCCAAGCAAAGAGCGCACAATTCCTATATCGGATTGGTTGCAAAGTTCGCACAGGAGTTCGGTGAGTTGTCCGATCGCCCCGTGCTTGAGCGGGTATCCTTCGGGATCGTAGTAAGGTACGTTGACCTGGACGAGCGCGTCTGCAACAACGGGATTTGCTGTGGAATCGGCGAGGCCAATTAGGACAGATTCTGGCGCTTTTTCTTGCACCGATTCAGCGATAAAGGATGCCGCCAGTTTTTGTGTCGTC
>CAZUYZ010000241.1:0-15282 GCA_964624365.1 uncultured Puniceicoccaceae bacterium | reverse complement strand
TCCACTGAATTACCGATTTGGATTGAGCGTATCGACCCGGCGACACTGCATTCTAAATTGGAGCAGTACGTATTAGTAGATATACGCGGATCAGAAAGTCACAGGAACGCGCACATACCCAACAGCTTGGAATATGGCCTGGACGCATTCTCCGTTCTGTCAGAGCAATTTAAAAAACCGGTTGTGCTGGTCAGTGATGGCTTGCTCTCGGCTCGTGAATTTGCTCTGCTTGAGAAAAGAGGAGAAATTAAAGGTAGGCCATTACTTTGGTTGGAAGGTGGATTGCCGACATGGATGCGCGCAGGATTGCCGGTTCAAGGGGCTTGGCCTTCCCGCGTAGCTGTAGCAACGCTTTCACTGCAACGCTGGTTGGAAACCGGTGGTCTGGCGTCGGATTGGGAAATTGTTGATCTAACCGGAAGTGCGCAAAAACAGAATACTTTTTTCGGTCATGCGGTCCATCTCCATGCCTCAGGTACTGATCTGGGAGCTCTGCTACTGAAAGCCCAGGAAGATATCCTGCGCAATACGGACAGTAAGGGATTACTAGTTGTCGGTGACTCCAGAGGACTTTCCTATCCGCGTGTAGAACACAATAAAGCGGTCTCTCACACGATGCCAGTGTATTACTTAAATCAAGGCGATGCAGGCGTTTCCGGATGGCTGGCGGCTGCGCGAAGTGTACATGATTCAGACGTAAAGTCCTATGTATACTCGTCTTCCGGAAACACTTTTTCAGCGCCTGCTGGCGGGAGTGCCCTTCGAACCGGCAGAAGAAGCGGTTGTTCCTCATGCCCCAAACGTTGATGCTAATCTTAAATCTTTAAATTCATGAAAACCCAAAAGTCTACATTCAGGTCGTCTACCTGTTTCCATAACAAAATTATCTTTGCACTAACACTCATTAAGTTGTTAGCCGTTGGTTTTGCTTCGACGGAAATTTATGCAAGTGGACTAACGGTTTCACCGACTGAAATATCTGAAACGTACGAACCTGACACAACAAATCAAAAAACGTTATCGCTAACAAATAATACAGGTAACGAAATTGAATTTACTGTTTCCAAACCGTGGTGGGTATCTTCGGATGTACGCTCAGGAACTCTGTCAGATGGCGCAGAGACAGTGTTGAATTTAAATATGGAAGTATATAATCCATATCCCTTTAGCCGACCACAAAAAGCAGATATTGATATCCGATATACTTTAAATGAAGAATCACATGTACTTGTCGTTCCGATTGAAATAAATATCAGCAAGATAGGTTCACTGTGGGATTTGGATGGAGATCGGTTTCCAGGGTTTTTTGAGGAGAAATTTGGAACCAGTGATGATCCGTTGGATGGTATGGACATATATCCTGTCTATTCGACAACGCAGGATGTAACGAAGCCGAAATACTTTCGTGTCGACGACGACCTTGCTGAAGAAACTACCTATGAGAAAAAAAGGATACAGGCCGCTTTGGATGCAGCGGAAGAGGATGGCAGTGGCTACGCTATCATTGAAGTGTTGCCGGGGGTTTATCTGGAAGATGTTGTAGTGCCTGAAAGCCTTTCGGTATTTTTATTCGCTAACAATAGCTTCGAATTAGCCCATGGAGATGAAGCACCCTATGTTGTAGTTGATGGTGCTGATGAAGATTCTTACGGAAATGCAGTTCCGGTTTTATCGATTAGAGCGAATTATGTTGCTGTAGACGGACTGAGAATTGCTGAAGGCGACGGTATAGGAATAAGCGTTGAAGCCGATTACGTTTTAATTGAATCCTGTCAAGTGTACGGCAATGCTTCTAGTGGTATAAGAATAGATTGGTCTAACCATAACATAAAAATTCAGGATTCAAGTATTTATGGCAACCAAGGCAGAGGCATTCGGCTTGGTGACAATGGAAACATACTTGTCAAGTCCTGTGAGATCTATGGTAATATAACCCAGTACTCGGGCGGTGGCATTGCCGGTGAAGGTGACTACGAGGAAGAATTATCCAATGTATCAATTGAGGATAGTCGTATTTATAATAATTCGGCAGATAGGTTCGGAGGTGGTATCTCTCTGGATGAAACTTACGGTATTAATATTAAAAATTCATTGATTTACGGAAACTCTGCACAGAAATCGGGAGGCGCCATACACGCATGGGATAGCGATGTTAAACTTACAAATTCAATCGTTTTTAATAATAAAGCAGAAGAAAGAGGTGGTGGTATCTCTTCTAGCAATGCAGATTTTGAATTTGTTGAAACGACGCTGCTTAATAATAATGCCAAATTAGGGAGTGAAGCTTATGCTTCAGGTAGATATGAAGACATAAAACTTATCAACAGCATCGTTTGGAATTACAAAAATGACGAAGACACACTTAATACAGAGAATGCCGTAGCTGCCGAAAATTCTGTAATTCAAGCAGGCGTAGGCTATATTGATGAGGGAGGTGTAAGCAACGAAGACCCTAAGTTAACTGCTTTAGGATTCTTAACAAAAGGTTCATCGGTAGCAATAGACCAAGTCACAAGCACAGACCTGACTGGCGACATTCATGATGAAGTGCGACCTCACCCGAGCAACGGCAGTTCTGACATCGGAGCTGATGAATTTGTTGATAGCGATTCTGATGGATTACCCGACTTTTGGGTGGAGCAGTATTTTGGAGATTCGCCAGTCGATCCAGTCGATTTCGATGCGGACGGCGATACTCTGACAACGTTGGAGGAATACATCTGGGGGATGAATCCTTCGGTCGCGCTGTTTCAGGGAATAAGCTTTAACGAGGATCCCATAAACGATGGTGATTCACTTCCAGCTGTCGGCAATTTGAAGGTCCGCTTGGATAATGAACCGTCGGTCTCATCGGTCGAATTAGTCTTCGAAGATACGTTTCAACAAACAGCTTTTTCGTATGTGGATGATAGAGCGCCTTTTTCTCTAGCCGTTGATACCAATAATATTACTGATTCGGGAGAATACCTTATTCGCGTACGCGCATCCAATCATCAGGGTGAATTTGTCGAGGAGACCAGAACTGTTCAGATCGGCTCCAACAAAGCGCCTGCAATAGAATCGATTGACGACAGCACAGTTATTGAAGGCGATCTGTTTAGCTATCAGGTAAATGCGACAGACAGTGATGGCGATGGTACGCTTTTGAGCTACTCAATCAGCGCCTCTCCAGAGGTCGATTCGATAGATCTGGAGATCAGCGGTGATGGATTCATTTCATTCGATACATCGGCGCAACAGGATGAATTGGCAGGACGTGATTTTACTATTACAGTAACGGTGACCGATACACACCCGGAGGAGGCTCGGGTTGCCACGGAGAGTTTTAATTTACGTGTTCAGGAAATTATCACCTTTGAAAATCAGACAATAGAAGATGCAATACGGGTCCTGTTGAACATGACGGAACCGGCTCAAATTATAGAAACCGACCTGCAATCACTTTCGGGAATTATCGATCTTTCCGGTTTGGGTGTAGAGGATATAGAGGATCTTGCAGCGCTCAAATATGCGACGAATATTACCGGCCTGAATCTTTCAGGGAACAGCATTACCGATCTTACGTCACTTTCCGAATTGACTCAATTGGTAACGCTCGACCTTTCCAATAATCAAATTAGCGAAATCAGTGCATTGCCTGAATTGACCAACTTAGCGACCTTGAATCTCAGCTCAAATCTTTTGGATTTGGATGCCGGTGATGAAGATGCTGCGATTATCAACCAGTTTGTTGAGGATGGCACTGCAGTGGATAGCTCAGGGCAGGCCCGTTTTAGCTTGGATATTTCAGTCATCGGAGGAGGCACGGTTAGCCGGGATCCTGATCAGGTGGATTACGGCTATGCAGACGAGATTAGTCTAACCGCAACGCCTGAAGACGGAAATTTGTTTGCCGGTTGGAGTGGAGATCTTGTCGAAATAGACTCTGAAACTACGTACGAAATAACGTCACATGCAACGATTACTGCTGAGTTTGCCTACGGAATTGCTGCAGGGAATGGCGATGGTCTGATTGTAGATACTTACAGGTATCGAAACAGTCCAAAGCCGGATTTTTCAGATAGTTTTTATGGTCCGGGTTATCGCTCTCTTCTGGACGGGCCAATTTTTATGTCTGCTTCAATTGTAGAGGATATAATCGGAAGACGCACCTGGTTTTCGTGTCATCTTTTTGGCGAATTAGAAGCTAGGTATACTGGTTCGCATAAATTCTACATCCCTGGAGAATATTATGTTGATACTATGGTGTATCTCAACGGAGAGGAAATTCTTTACTACGATAACTCTATTACATCGGAAAGGAAAAGCACCTCAGACTCCATCGATTTAGTTGCAGGACAAACTTACGAAATCAAAATTTTTTACCGAGCGTCCAGCCTATATGATGATCCTTACATTTCGTATTGGTCGAGGTCATTTTATGTAGGCTGGGAATTTCCAGATGGAAGTAGAGAGCAAATTCCCAAAAGCCAACTTCACTCAGGATATGAATTTACCGAAGACGATCCTGCCTTTGCATCCGCAGTAGTCGCAAAATATTTCGATGCCGAAGGCAACGCTATCAACCTTTCGGGCTCTTCATTGGGGTTCGGCATTGGAACGCTTCCACTGAATTCAAAAATCGAGCTCTCAGCAGGTGAGGGTGAAAGCATTCGCTACACCTTGGACGGCTCTGAACCGACCGCAGCGTCTCGTCTGTATACCGGAGAAATCACAATTTCTAGCAACACCACTTTGAAAGCGCGGGCCTATTCTTCAACTGCAACAGAAGGAGCAACGTTCACTGGAGTTTACACTTTGGATGATGCAGCCCCAGTGTTATCTGATCTTCGGCTGCCGGATGTAGATGCCTCCGGTGGAGTTTCAACCGATACGATTCGAGTCGGTGATAACGTAGGCCGTTTGATTTCAATCAATGTCCAGGATGAATCGTCAATAACTGATGTCCGATTCTACCTAACGAATACATATACTGAAGATACTATTTTTCTTGGTAGTGACGAATACGGCACTCCGGAAGTTTCGGGTAAACGGTTTGATGCGCCGTTCAACATTTTCAACTTCGAAGATGGCGATTGGATTTTGAAAGTGGTTGCTACTGATCTTGTTGGCAATGATGCGACTTTTGAGCAGAATATTAGTGTTGAAATTACTCAGCCGGACGCTCCAGTCATTACTCAGCCGGAAGACGATTTCGGATTTGCCAATGGGCAGATAACCATATCTGGCAGTGCACGGATTGACTGCAGAATTCAAGTAGAAGCCCGTTTAGTCGATGGTGATGGTAATCCGCTAACTGGGATCGAGGGTACTTTTACTGCTCTTAGCAATCCGTTAACAGTAAGTTCTTCAGGAGAGTTTTCCATGACTCACACGTTTACCGATAATCGAGGTTATGAGCAGTATGAGTTGAGAGCAGTTGCAATTGGGCGTAATAACCTGCTCAGTGCCTTTACAGAAACCATCAGTATATCCGTTGATTCATCGATCCCACCGGCGCCGATTAATCTGAATGTTACAAATGCTACAGGGGGCGATATTCTGATCTCCTGGGATGCGCCACTCACGTATTCGGGTATTATCAGAGCGTATCGTATTCAGGTGAGTGATAATGGTGGTGATTCCTGGATGCTGGTCAATGAAGTGCCGGGCCATGTCAATAGCTATGTATATAGGCGTTCAGATCAAATAGGAACACCTCCTTACGTGTTTCGGGTGCTTTCCATCAATGCGGCAGGCACTGCAACACTTGCTTCCGAGGCTCAGATAACGGAAGCGATTGTGCCAGATGAGATAGCGCCCCAAATTATACGACTTGAATGGATTTCACAGAATAATGGGCAGTTTGACGCGGATGATTCGAAGTATGGCCCCGGGCTAATTACAGCGCAGATTGAAGTAAACGAGGCCGTTACCGAAACGCCTTATTTTGCACTCGTGCCGCCCGGACTAAGCTTGCCTTACAAAGTAGATCTTATTGCCATTACCGATCGTAAATTCGAAGGTGTTGTTGCCATTGAGGCTGGGATGCCATCCGGTGACTACGAAGCATTTGCTGTACTAAGTGATTTTGCCGGCAATCAGTCTCGCAGTGATGACCCGGCTAATCTTCCATTTGTAGATACACTGGAGACAAGCCTTACGATTGATACGGAGACGCCGCAGGTAAGCAATTTAAGTCCAGCGAGCCAGTCCGTATTCAAAAACGCGGCTGCTGAAACCATGCTGAGCTACACTTTTACTTTTGATGAGGCTTTGCAGGAGGGCTACACGCCAATTGCCAGCGCTGAATGGGGTGACGGTTCCTTTGTCGATGCAGGTAACGTAACATTACAAGAGCTGGGCGCAGACGCTTATCAGGTAGATGTAAAATTGGCTGCAACCGACGGTTATGACGGCAGTAGCCCGAATCCGGATCCCAGCGTTGAGCAGGCTTTGGTCAAACAGGCCATGCTGACCGTCTTGCTTGAAATGGAAGATAAGGTTGGCAATTCCGGATTCGCTGAAATTCCATCGGTCTTAATCTACAGAAACATGCTGCCGCAAGTTGCGCCACCTGTTTTAGCTGTGACTGCATTGCCGGAAGGCAAAATTCGATTGGAGTGGGAAGATGTGCCGGATGCTGACCGCTACCAACTGATGCGCGTGGATTCTTCAGGAGATGAGGCTCTGACAATCACTCAACGTGATTCGGAAGGAGCGACAATCTATGAATACACCTACACTGCGTCGTCGGATGGTGAGCACAGCTTCTACGTTTTTGGCGAACGCGAAGATCCGCTCAATCCCGGAACATACGTGGCTGGTTATTCCCTGAGTCCAATATCCGTTACCGCTGACAGCGCCGCTCCATCGCCAGCAAACACGGTTGAAATTGAAGATGCCAATCCCAGCAATCCAAATGAAGTGCTACGGCTGGACTGGCAACATCCCGATTCAAGGGAAGTAGATCATTTTGATGTCTATCGTACAGATACAAATCCGACTGGTGCTACAGAGGTGAGTCCTTCCTGGGATTTGATCCAGGAAAATCTACTGCCCGATACAAGCTTTGTTTTTGATAGTCAGCCTTTTGCAGGTGAATCATGGTATATCGTAGTGGCTACCGATGCAGTCGGCAATGAAGTGTTGTCCTCCAATTTTGATAGTATCGACATCACGATTGTGCCACCAGCTGAGGTCAAAGTAACCGTAGTCGAAGGACAATACCCGGTTCTTTCCTGGTCTGTAGTAGAGGCGGTTTCAGACGGAGGTTCATACTCAGTTTACTATCAAGATGCTAGCGGCGAACTTGTTTTGTTAGAAGCTGATTTAACGGATCTGAGTTATACAGATGTTGATTGGGATGGTGGCTCACGCAAATACTGGATTGAGTCAGTGAAGGGCTCTAACAGAGCTAAACGTGATATTTTTCTATCTAATTACGATATGGATCTGGTCGCAGAGACAGTACTTTATCGTGGTTTGCCGACTCCAGTTAGACTGAACAGAACTCCAAGTACGGGTAGTTGGAACTTCCAAGTGCGCATTAGTGAGTCAAACGATGATGGAACCCCTGAACCCATTTATTCCGGCGAACTGAACAAGTCTTTTGTCAATTTTGGACTGAATGCGGACGGTTCAGATGCCGACTTACAGGATGTTACGATACAGCTTGAAATGTGGCCGAAATGGGATCGAGACTTGGGCGAGTCCGTTTGTTTTGAGATTCAACGTTCACTTCCTGTTAAAGGTAGCCTTCCAATACTTTCACTTCAGTCAGATGTTGTTTCTCGTGGTTCTACCGCTTCGAATATTGAGTTGCTCATTGATAATCCTTCGGAAAGTAGTCTTAAGGTACAGTTCAGCAAGGGACATGCAGCGCTTAAGCTTTATGATACCAACGAAAATCTACTCTCACAAACAAACCTCGTAACCGAAGCCGACCGAACCATTTTGGGCAAAGACTCATTGAGTATTGAGTTTTTGGAGATAGAAATCCCTGAAAATGCTCCGGAAACGGTTATCCTGCAGGCAGAGCTATTGCAGTACAGCAATTCGCAAACGGGCCAACGATTTACCCCTGAAGAACCGGTAAAGACTCGCCTGGCGCTTTCGACGGTAGAACTCTCGTATACAGCTGAAGTAACGACGCCCAAAGCAGAGCACACCGCTTCATTGCTAACGGGGGAATCGCTGGAAATCACAGGACGTGCGATCGACAGAAATGGTACCCCACGCGCGGCAGCTTTGGTAACGCTAGGACTGGAAAATGGCGAATTCAAACGTACATTCTCTCTGGTGACCGATAGCCGTGGTGAATTCAGCTACGTCTTCAATCCGGATGGTACCGAGCCGGGAGGTGCTTATACGATTTGGGCAAAGCATCCTGAACTAGCCCGCACTCCGGACACGACTGAAGCAACGGGCACATTCACCTACAAACGGATTACAGTTTCGCCGGAATTTCACACTGTTCGTATCCCCAGGAACTATACTCAGGGAGTCCCTATAACTGTAGACTGGCCTGAAGATACAACACTGTCCGATTTCACTGTGGAGATAGTTACTTTTGACGGAGAAGACTTGCCGCTTGGTCTTTCGGTAACCGTTCCATCCGTAGCCGATCTGGCTGAAGGTGAAACTGCTCTGGAAATCATTCCACAAATATTGCCACTGGTTGAAGCGGGTGCGCCCAATGAAGCAAATCTGCTCTTTCGCATATCCGCAAAAATAGAAGACGCCACAGAAGCAACCGTGCTGGGCGAAGTGCCCGTCTATTGCTACTTTAGCCAAACATTCGGACAATTGACCGGGCCTTCAAAGTTGATTTCACTGAGCGTGCTCCGTGAAATAGAGGATGATGTAACGACTGCGGTTCAGGACGATAATGCTTCCTTCAGCTTTACCAACACAGGCCTAATCCCGTTGACCGGATTACAATTTGATGTGATGCAAAAAATCATCCGTGATGGCGCCACCGTTGGCTACGAACCGGCTCCAAAGTGGCTGAAACTAATGGGAGCTTTGCCTGAGATTTTTGAAGTCGGCGAATCAATTGAATTTCAATTGATCACTGATTTGGAGTCACAGCCTGAAGAAGTAATTCCTGCAAATGGAACTTACGGAAATTACGTAATACTGGCTAAGTCCAAGGAAGCGCCAACAAGAACAGCCGGGGTGGAACTCAATATTACCTCTGATTCAAGTAGCGGTTTGGAGGTACACGTGATCAATGCGTACTTTGGATTTGATGCATCCACACTGCCCGATGGCGGGGCAAGTTTGTCTATACCTGCAGAAACATTGGCATTGTACCAGGATGGTATTCCAAATACAAAAATAACTCTCCAACAGGATGATTTGTCACTGTCTACAGGCTGGGTTACGCCATTGATTTATAAGGGAACTACTGGAGAAGACGGGAAAGTTTCTGAGTGGACGAGTTTGGCGACAGGGGTTCAATCCGCCTCAATTCCATCCGGTCGCTACCAAATTACAGTAGAAGCGCCCAAGCATGATGTGCATAAAGGAGTGATTATTATCAAGCCCGGAGTAACCAGCTTTGAACAAGTGCCGTTGAGTTACGGCGCCGTCACGGTTGAGTGGGAAGTGCGCGAAATTACTCTTCAGGACCGTTACGAAGTAACCGTTGAGACTATTTTTGAGACTGAAGTGCCTGCGCCTGTAGTTACTACGACACCAGCGCACGTAGAACTTCCGGATATGTGCCCGGGCGATGTGTTTGAGGTTGAGCTGATCATTGAAAACCATGGTATTATTAGCGCCTTGGATATGGAAAATCCAATTCCCGATTCCGATGAATTTTTACAAATCGAACCGCTGGTCGACTTAGGAGAGAGCTTTGATTTGCCTGCTCAACAATCGGTTCGAGTCGCTTATCGTTGTATTTGTATAAAAGCATTGCCTGGTTCGGAATGTAATTAACCCCCCCCCCGTATCATGAAATTACCTAAACTAACGTATCTCTTTATAGCTTGTGTTTTTTACAACCTGATTCATCCAGCTATTGTCCAAGCTGGGTGCTACACCAGCTGCTCAATCTCAACATACTCGTATGTGTGCCCCTGGAATTCCTCGCTGGTTTACACAAGTTCAACAAGCCATTGTGTATCTAACTCGTCTTCATGTGGCGGTAGTAGTAGTAGTAGTGGCCGATGGAATTTCCCTGGTGGTGGTTATGCTGTTGGCCCAGGTGGTGGCGGTAGCGGTAGTGGTAGTAGCGGCGGCATCGGCTGTGTCCCACCGAAAGAACCGGACCCGTGTTCACCGTTAAGTTTAGCGGATTCATCTGATCCTTGTGAAGAAGAACAGGAAGAATGCGATAGTCCTTCTGCAAGTGAATCCGTGGGCAGTGAAGTCGATTTGTTTGGACTACGTTACTACGATAGGCACACGGACCTCAAATTGGCTGCGCCCGGTGGCTGGCTTTCGGTTAATCGTCGCTATGCAAACGGTTCCTGGCGAATGGGCGGCACGGAAGTGATTTTGCCGATGAGTGAGGATGCGAACGGTCGTGCGCGCGTGAGCCTATCCGGACGAATTTTTACCAAAACAGACAAGGTAAAACCTGGCTTCGGTCAGGGGCATGATCGTTCCGGAGTCAGTGGAACTTTTGTCAGTGAAGATGGCTATACGCTGCAGTATGCGTATCGCATGTGTTCAACAATTTTCGGAGATTCCATAATCTTCTATCCATGTTTATGGTATAAAAACAGAATGACAGTAACCAAGCCAGACGGCTCATGGTTGTATTTTACCGGAGACCCAACCTCAGGAGGCTTGCTAAGCGCAACCGGTCATAAAGAGCTCACGCATTTAATATATGTAAGGGATTTGAGACTATTATCAGGATCGGAAAATATCCCTTTTTCTTCAAAGTATAAAATCAGACGAGTATTGTCTGGAATGGAAAAGGACGCGAACGGAAAATTTCGTACGCTGCTTTACTACAACTATGGCATCCCTTATAATTACAAAGACAAGGATTGGACTATGCTCGAATCCGTTACGACCTATGACATTAATGAAGTTACCGAACCAGATTTGGAGCAGGGACAGATCGGAGCCTTTTATGAGTATTATCGAGGAGAAGAAAATGATCCGGATACTGGATTACTGAAGTCGGTCATCAAGCCGGATGGAACCTCATCGGTTTACACGTACGATGCTAATCGTAATCTTGAAACTAAAACTGACTACGCTGCGGATGGCACAAGTGTGCTCAGAAAGTCGTCGATCGAATATCACTCATCCAGTTTGCAGGCAGAAGATGCTATCGAGAGTAGCCTAATGCTGGGAGCCTTAGGCGGTCCACCGAATCCAGTTGCATCCGTTAATTATGGCTCTGGGGAAAGTAAACGCTTCGATGGTAGTTACAACGAGGCTACCGGCGGCTTTTACAGCAAAGTCAGCTACAGCAATGGCAGCATTAAAGAAGTGTGGTTGGACGATAACGCGCAGATGGTGCAAACGTCTCTGGATGGTCAAGTCGTACGTAACATTGCCAGTGTTGGACGAGTCGAGCGTGTGACGACCCGAGGTAACTCAGTTACCATTCGCGAGTACGATGAGTTCGACAATCTGATCCGCGAGACTTTGCCCTCAGGCTATGTTCGCTCTTGGGTGTACGAACCCTACACAAAGTTTTTGGACCCGTTTTCCGGCGAACTGGATCCAGAAGGACTGGATGCAACCGAAAATCACGAAGAATCCGAAGATATTTTTATCGTTGAAGCAACGCGTCTAGTCTCAATGACAGACGAACTAGGAACTAAGACACTTTACACGTACGCCGATTCTAATTGGAGCACCGATGAGAACGGTGTCACCTTTAACCAGCCGCCTTACAATGCCATACGATCGGTCAAGACCGTGGAAAGCGTCGACGATCTAAGTCGTACCCGTTGGGAGTACTATGATAGTCTGGATCGTCGGGTTCTGGAAATTGACTGGGGCGGTAATCAGACTGCGTACGCTTACAGAGATCAGACGACACTGATCACCCAGGCCTACCGTCCGGATGTTTTGGATACAGACTCAGGTCTTCCGTTTGTACTATACTCAAAGACCTTTGATAGCTTTGGTTATTTGGATACCTACACGGATGCTGCCGGGAATACGACTAATTATGACTACAATGTATCCGGGCAATTGTTGCGCGAAACCGATGCGCTTAACGTGTCTACGGTTTACATCTATTCCGGTGATGAATTAGTGGAAGAAGAGATAGGTCGTATCAGCGATCCCGGAGAGCCTAATTACAAACGTGGTCGCATTACTCGTTATAGCCATGATGGCAATGGCCGGATACTGACTGAGAAGCGTGTCGATGACGAAGGCATAGAGCATCTTTACCGGACTTATGAATACAATAATATGGGGCACATGGTCTCTATGACCAATGCAGACGGCTTGACCACAGAGTATACCCACGATGCTTATGGAAACCGCATCTCTAGCTCTGTCCCACTGCCAAGCGCGCGGGCAGATGAAAGTGCGGCGACTCATGTAGTGACTCAATCAAAATGGAATGTGTTCGGCGATCTTCTGGAAGAAAAAAACGCTGCCGGATTAGTCACCCGTTACAAGTATGATAAACAGGGTCGCGTGCTTAGCGTTACCGAGGGAGTTGGTATTTCCGGTGAAGAGCGGACGCTCGAAAATCGCTATGATGGTCAGGGAAACATTATTGAAACCACGTACCACATGAGTGATGGCAGTAAAGAGTCCGCCACTTACACCTACGATGGATTCGGACGCCTTATCGCGCGTTCCGGCTACGGTGTCTATGCAGAAACCTATGACTATTATGACAATGATAATCTAAAATCGGTTACCAATGCCCGAGGACTGGTCACCACCTACACCTACGACGATTTTGATCGCCTGTATCAGGTCTTTGAAGACAGCACACTGACCGCCACACGCTACTACGATGTTAATGGTAATGCGGTCGAGCAAATCGATGCCGAGGGTATTCATATGCATATGGCCTACGATCTGTTAAACCGTGAATTGTATCGCTCGACTCCGGATGATATTGCCAAAACTGATGAGTGGTGGACAGATTTTTCCAATGTCGCGTCAGAAAGGACGTACAACCGCTTTGGTGAAGTCGAAACAGTACGAAGCACGCATGGTCAGCAAACCACTTACACCTACGATGACTTTGGTCGCTCTGAAACAGTGACCTATCCAATCGGCGCCACGATCCACTATGAGTATACTGCCGCCGATCTGCCAAAGCGCATTGTCTTCCCGACCGTTAGTACTTCCGGGCAATCTTTGGGCAGTGAAATCGTATACACTTACGATCCAGCTAATCCGACTATTCTTGCATCCGTCAAGCAACGCTCCGGTGAAATCACCAACTACTATTACGATAAGACCTTACGTCAGGCTCGTGCCGACTTGCCTACAGGAGCGATTCGTACGTACGAATACGACGACTTTGGCCGTTTGGCGAGTGAAACCGATTATGCTTCGGTGGCAGATTTCCGTGCAGATCTACCATATCGTACTACTGAATACAGTGAATACGATGACTTTGATCGTCTCCTTAAGTTAACTTTACCAGCAGGTGAAGGCATTCAGCAGATGGAATACGATGATAAAGGTAATCTCTTGAAACGCAATGGCTCTCAGACCTATCCGGTAGAATATACCTACGACGCAACTGGCAATCTGGAAACCATGAAGACTTTCTACGGTGACAACGATCCCACCGTTGCCGATACATCAGTCACTCGCTGGGAGTACGATCTGCGCGGTCGCCTGGAACGCAAGATTTACGCTGATGGCAGTGACATCGATTACACGTACCACGATAACGGCCGTCTATACACACGCACCAATGCGCGTGAACAGGTGACGACCTACACCTATGATGCATGGGGCAATGTGGATTTGGTCGATTATCCGTCCGGTCAAACAGACGTAGATTATAAATACAGTAAAGGTCGCCTCGATTCGATGACTGATGAGACAGGTGTCACTTCCTGGACCTATCACAAAAATAGTGGCTTGCCAGCTACCGAAACAAAAGACTTTATAGAAGCTATGGATGCAATTTCCATCGCTTGGGAATATGACGGTGAAGGCCGTCGCACGCGGATGACAGTGAACAGCCTGCCCGGCGATTTGGAGCCTTGGCAGACTATCTATAATTACGATCGCTATGGCCGTCTGGAGTTGCTTCAGGATAACCGTGCCCATGCGACCACTCCTTTTGTTTACGGCTACAACTCGACCAGCGGCTTGTTGGAGCAAATTGACAGTCCGTGGCAGCAGACAGCCGGCGATAACTATTTAAGCGAAAGCCGCACTTATGACAACTTTGGCCGCCTGAAAAGTCGGCAGTTGAACACTTCAGCAGATACCCCGTCACCGATTATTGGTGTCAACACAATTACCTACGATGCGCTGGACAGACGCAAGGGAGTCAGCTTTTTTGGTGGTTCGCTCTACGGCGGACAGAAAACCCGCGCTTTCGACTATGACGAGTTTGGTCAACTGGAAGAACAGAAAACCGGGACCGAAATTGACTACGCCTACGAGTACGATGCGATCGGCAATCGTCTGAAAGTATGGCAAGGCGATCCCGTAGATCCCGCGACAGCGCTGGATACTTACACACCCAACAATCTTAACCAGTACGACGATTTCACTCCTCATGCTTCACCACAATCAACTCCAAGTTATGACGCAGATGGAAATCTGAAAAACAACTCAGAGTGGACGTACACTTGGAACACCGAAAACCGCTTGATCGCTGCCGAAAAACCTGGAGTCCAGCGCATAGAGTATGCTTATGACGGTCAGGGTCGCCGTATCTCCAAAGAAGTCCACGACTGGGATCTTCTTTCAAACTCCTATCTTCAAACTTCAAACTTTCTCTACCTCTACGATGGCTGGAACCTGATATTTGAAATCTGCAATTCTGAATCTCAAATTCAAACGACAAAGTCGTTTGTCTGGGGCATTGATCTCTCAGGAACGCTTCAGGGCGCCGGCGGCGTCGGCGGACTACTTGCGGTCGTTCAGAGTGAATCAGGTACAGACAATCCTTATCTGGCTGCCTACGATTTCAATGGCAACATCATCGGCTACGTCGATCCATCAACTGAAAACCTCGTCGCTGAATTTGAATACGGGCCATTTGGTGAGCCGATCCGCGTAACCGGCGAGAAGAAGGATGACTTTAACTTCAGGTTCTCGACCAAGTTCGAAGACGCCGAGACGGGACTGCTGTATTATGGCTACCGGTATTACAATGCAGAG
>CAZUYZ010000240.1:0-9400 GCA_964624365.1 uncultured Puniceicoccaceae bacterium | reverse complement strand
CTCGGTCGCTTCCAGAAATGAGCCGCAGATGCTGATGTCGAGGGTTTTTGCAACGTTGGCAATTGTATTACAGTGCCTTTCTGCATCCTTCAGCAAGGAAGCGTTTTTTTTCCAATTGAAACCGGTCGTACACATCTCCGGAAGGAAGAGTGCGCACGCGCCCCGATCTCTTGATTCAGAAGCGAATTTACGGATTTTTGCCAGATTTGTAACAGGATCGCCTCGGACAATTTTAAACTGGGCAAGCGCTATCTTCATAAATTAATAACGACAATATTGAGGGAATTAAAAATAAAACTTGATTCAATTACTTTCAACGACACTTTACGTAATCTGAAAACTTAAGGACGGCTAGCTCAGTTGGTTAGAGCACCTCGTTTACACCGAGGGGGTCGTGGGTTCGAATCCCTCGCCGTCTACCATTTTCAAGTTTCAGCAATTTAGCTTTTATTTTATGCGCCATATAGTCTCAATTCTTGTTGAAAATAAGTTCGGTGTACTCGCGCGTATTGCCGGTATGATCAGTGGACGTGGATTTAATATCGAAACTTTGAACGTGGGTCCAATGATCGACCAACGTTTCTCACGCATTACTGCGACCATCATAGGTGATGAAAATGCTCTGGACCAAGTGGTCAAACAGGTCAACAAATTTGTCAATGTTCTGGACGTTACTGAGTTTTCCAGTGGCCAGGCGACTGAGCGTGAGCTGCTAATTCTGAAAGTTCGGTCCTCCGCATCAAAACGTGCGGAAATCATGCAGGTTTGTGACATCTTCAGGGCTAAAATTATAGATGTTGCGGCAGACTCCCTGAATATTGAAATGACCGGAAATAATAATAAAGTTAAGGCTTTTCTGAATCTAATCGAACCCTACGGAATTATCGAGATGGCCCGTTCCGGAAATATCGCGCTAAAGCGCGGATAAATAAAAATTAAGCTGTAATTTTCTCAAATATAACCCGGGACCTATCTGATTCCCATAAACAAAAATACTTATGCCTGCTAAAGTCTATACGGATAAAGATGCTGACCTAAAGCTCATCAAGAAGAAAACCCTGGCCATCATTGGCTATGGCTCACAAGGCCATGCTCATGCGCAAAACCTAAAAGACAGCAAACTGAATGTGATCATTGGCCTATATAAGAAAAGCAAGTCGGTCAAGGTCGCCAAGAGCCATGGGTTCGAAGTATATGAAACCGCTGAAGCAGTTAAGAAAGCCGATGTTATTATGTTGGCAGTTCCGGACATGTTACAACCGGAGGTTTACGAAAATGATATTTTACCAAATTTGACAAAAGGCAAGACACTTGCGTTTACGCACGGCCTTGCAATTCACTTTGGTCTGATCGAACCGCCAAAGGGCATTGACGTGATCATGATTGCTCCGAAAGGACCCGGGCATGTAGTCCGTAGCCAGTATGTTGAAGGCAAAGGTGTTCCTGCGTTGATTGCAGTTAATAAGGGATCTTCAAAAGAAGCCAAGGGCGTTGCACTTGCTTGGGCAAAGGGCGTTGGTGGCACACGTGCCGGAGTCATTCAGACGACGTTCAAGGAAGAGTGTGAAACCGATCTCTTTGGCGAGCAAGCAGTCCTCTGTGGTGGGGCATCTGCTTTGGTACAGGCAGGATTTGAGACTCTGGTTGAAGCTGGTTACCAGCCCGAGATGGCTTATTTTGAGTGCTTGCATGAGCTTAAACTGATTGTTGACCTCATGGTTGAATCCGGAATATCCGGTATGCGTTTCTCAATTTCAGAAACTGCGGAGTGGGGCGATTATATAAGCGGCCCTCGTGTGATCAACGCATCTTCCAAAAAGGCGATGAAGGCGATCCTTAATGACATTCAGTCTGGAAAATTTACCAAAAACTGGGTGAAGGAATACAAGGCTGGTTGCCCTAAGTACAAACAGTACATAAAAGACGGCGAAGCGCATCCAATCGAAAAGACTGGTAAACGTTTACGCTCACTGATGCCTTGGGTCAAAAAGCGAAATATCAAAGGCGCTCAGGCTTCGTACAGCTGAGAAGTAAATTTGCCCACGAATCTCACGCGAATAAGCACGAATCTTTTTTGAATCTATTCGCGTAGATTCGTTCGATTCATGGGCCCTAAACGTTTGGCTCAATGCCCAAACCCATTTACATCGCGACGCGCAAGAGCCCGCTTGCATTAGTTCAGACGCAGGCGGTACGGAACCATCTTCAGCTTGTTTTTCCTAACGAATCTTTCGAGGAGTTACGATTGAGCACGAAGGTCGATGAACGTCTTAGCTGGTCTTTGGAACAAAGAGGTGGGATCGGTCTTTTTACCAAAGAACTTGAAGAAGCGTTGCTTGATGGTCGTGCGACTCTGGCAGTGCATAGTGCTAAAGATCTGCCGACTGAGTTTCAGTTAGATCTATGTCTTGCCGGTTATCTGCCACGTGCCAAGGCAAACGACGTTCTGGTTCAGCGCAGGGGTTGTACAACGTTGAAAGCCATTGCTAGTAGCAGTCCGCGTCGGCGTGCGCAGGTGAGCATGTTTCACGATCAAGCTGAGTGGACGGTTATTCGTGGTAACGTCGAGACTCGTTTGCAAAAAATTGTAAACGGAGAGGCAGATGCAACATTGCTCGCGGCTGCTGGTTTGGAGCGGTTGGGCATTACAGAATTTGAAGGACTCGAATTTACCGAGTTATCGATCGATCAAGTTGTGCCAGCTCCTGGTCAGGCGGCCATTGCCATCCAGTGTCGAGCCGCTGATCTATCGCGTTACGAACATTTATTCTGTGAGACGACCAAACAAGCTGTTTCACTAGAGCGGGCCTTTTTACGTCGGCTTGGTAGTGGTTGCCAGATACCTGTTGGCGCGCATTACACAGAGGGTATGTTGCATGTGTTTCATCCGCAAACCGGATACGTATCTTTTGAAATAGAAGCAAATTCTCTAAGCAAACCGGAGATGCTTCTCGATACAATTTTCAAAGAGCTAAAATTTTGAGAACATTGAATATCCGGCATTGAACATTGGAATATGACGTTCAAATTTCAGCTATGACTTCACAAACGAAAACAGGTACTGTTTACCTCGTGGGCGCCGGGCCTGGCGACTTAGGTCTAGTTACCATACGCGCCCGCGAACTGATCGAGTCGGCAGATGTACTCGTCTACGATTACTTGGCGAATTCCAAATTGCTCGACTGGACCAATGAGGCGTGTGAAAAAATCTATGTAGGTAAACAGTCTGGGCGCCACTCCATACCACAGGATGAAATTGAAGCTATACTTGTTGATCGTGCTAAAAAAGGTCTTTCGGTTGTACGCTTGAAAGGTGGTGATCCTTTTATCTTTGGTCGTGGAGGTGAAGAAATTGAGCAACTGGAGCAGGACCAGGTTCCGTTTGAAATCGTGCCAGGTGTTACAGCGGCCTTGGCCGCAGCAGCGTATGTTGGCATCCCGCTGACTCATCGCGATTATAGCTCATCAATAACCTTTCTCACCGGTCATGAAAATCCGGAAAAGCATACGCTCAGTATCGATTTTGGCGCTTACGGAAAAATCGACGGCACGCTTTGTATCTATATGGGGATTGGACAGTTGCCACGAATTATTAGCGAATTAAAGGCTGGTGGAATGACGGGTGACAAGCCGGTAGCTATTGTCGAGTGGGCAACCTTGAATTTTCAACGTTCGCTTTTTTCTACGGTTGATTCGGTGGTTGCTGATTTGGAAAAGTCAGATCTTGGAGCGCCAGCAGTTATCATCATTGGTGAAGTAGTCGCTAGGCGATCGCAGAAGAGGTGGTTTGAAGGTAGACCGCTTATGGGCAAGCGGATTGTTGTGACGCGAGCGCGCGAGCAGGCTGGGAAGTTGACTGCTTTGCTCGAACAGAAGGGGGCTGAGGTTTTGGAATTGCCCTTCATAAAAGTGGAGCGCGACTTTGATAAACAGCAACTGGGTGAGGCATTCGCAGGGATTGCCACTTACGAGTGGATTTTGTTTACCAGCATAAATGGCGTGCGTTTTTTCTTTGAGCTTTTTTACAAGGCATTCGATGATATTCGCTGCCTTGGTCCGATGCGTATTGCTGCAGTGGGCGCTGCAACAGCGCGCGAGATAGAGAAGCACCGACTCAAAGTCGATTTAATACCTGAAAAGGCCAATGGTGATTCTCTGGCGGACGCACTGATAGAGAATGAGAGCATTGATAATATTCAGATGCTAGTCATCACCGGAAATCAGAATCGCGAGAGTCTGGTTCATCGTCTTGAGACAGAAGGCCGAGCTATCGTAGATACACTACCGCTTTACAAAACAACACGAACTGATCTTAGCAAGCATCCCGCTGCTACCAGGTTTCGTGAAGAAGGAGCCGAGGCTGTCCTATTTACCAGTTCTTCTACAGTTAGATCTTTTGTTGATCAATCTGAAGCGCTTAAGCTTGAGTCAGATGCAACTAAACCTGTCTTTGGCAGTATTGGCCCGCTGACAACAAGTACTCTTAAGGAATATAAGCTACCGGTAGGTTTTGAATCTGAACAGGCCAGCCTGACTCACTTTATAAAAGCAACGATTGAGTCCATTCGGCCTTATTAACATTGTTAATGAGTGGGCGATCCTCAGTCATTAGTCCTTAATCATGGATCGACGGTTCTCCGTATAACCACTCTTAATCGCACTGTAAGGATCAATAGCACCCTCTTTTATTTTCATGTAGAGATCCATTATGCCCGGGCTGCTGCTCACAAACTCAGCCGTGCCAAAAGCGATTTGCCACTTGGCATCCCAGTGATCAATCAGGCTAAACGGTTGATCCATCGGATTCACTGATCGATCTCCTACCATGCCAATGAGATCACGAAAGTTGGAAGGCCCCAAAAATGGCAAAACCAGATAAGGCCCTTCGCCAATTCCCCAAGCCCCAAGTGCTTGTCCGATATCTTCAGATTCTATTGGTTGCATTCGATCGAAATGATCCGCTGCTTTGTAAACGCCGGCGACACCTAGAGTCGAATTAACAAGAAAGCGTTCAGTTTCGATCCGGGCGCCTTTTAAGCGTCCTTGGAGCAGGTTTCCCGCAAGTCGAACCGGATACTTTAAATTCTGAAAAAAATTTGAGATACCCTTTTCCACAAAATCAGGTGTTACTGTAGTATATCCATTTGCGACAGGCTGCACTACCTTTATATAAACAAAGTCGTTGAACTTGAAAATGACGCGGTTCACTGGCTGCAAAGGGTCGCTTACAGTCTTTGATTCATCTCCAAAATCTCCGTACAGGTCGTCTTCCGACAGGAAATCATCCTGTGCAGAGAGATTTAATAGGGTTGCTCCAAGCAGGGCAAAGAGTGATAAATATCTCAATAGCATTCGATTATATTAAAGTTCGGTTGTTCTATCAATTGTTTCTTTCTTGAGTAAGTCTTCAAGCTTATCGACCAGTTCAGCGCCGGTTCCTTTTCTAAAATGATCATCAAACTGTTGTCGATAATTTGAGACCACACTCACTTCTTCAGCCAGGATGTCATAAATTTGCCATCCCGTTCTCAATTTCCCAAAACGATAAACTACATTAAAAACTTTGCCATCTGAGAATGTAACCACTGAGGGTACTTCAAAGCGCTTCTCTGTAATCATAATCTGTTCACCATAGGTCACTGTTGGTCTCTCCAAGCCCTGTAGACCATTGACAAAACCTTTAATGATCAACTGGGTGATCAACTCTTTTACCTCGGACTGTTCTGAAGAGCTCAGTGACTTCCAGTTGCGTCCCATCGTGCGGCGTATGAGAACCATAAGGTCATAATCACGCTCTAAAATAGCTCGCACTGCTGCGGCCTTCTCTTCGTGTGACGAGTTGCTGTATTGCTCTTCATAAAGCACGTCCAGAGCATCATTTGTCGCCGAACTCAGCTTGGCAACTTCATCCTCTTTCTGAGCATAAACAGAGACTCCTGTTAGGCAAAAAAGAGCGCAGAAAAATAGTTGTTTAAATCTCATAAGAAAATTCATAAATGATTACTCTTTCTTGTCATCAATACCGCCAAACGCAAAGCGGCTAATCAGACCTTCGATATCCAACGCCGACTCGGTGTCCACAATCAAATCACCGGCTTCCAGTGGAAATCCGGAACCACCGGGTGATATATCCAAATAACGGTCTCCAATCAAACCGGCAGTTTTGATCGAGACGATCGTATCGTCGTCTAACTCAATAGAAATTGGAATCTCAAAGGTAACGATCGAATAAAAGTTATCATTGAGAACAATTGACTTGACGGTTCCGACGCGTACGCCCGCAATTTCGACACGACTGCCGACATTGACACCACTGGTGCTACTGAAACGCGCCTGCAACGTGTAGTTGTCACCGCCAAAGACACGCGCGCTGCCAACTTGTATTGCAAGGTAGAAAATGGCACATAAGCCAAGGAGTACGAAACATCCGACAAAAAATTCAATCTTACGGTTATTCATGATTTACGGTTTTTCCTTTCATAGTTGAAATTCGCTTTGTCCAAAAAATCTGCAAGTTCAGAGTTTGCGCTGCTCATTACTTCAGATGATTTTCCAAAAAACTTGATAAGGCCCGAATCTAGCCAGGCTACGTGGTCACTAATCTCAAATACTTCTGGTATATCGTGACTGACCAACAGGGCGGTAAAATCGAATCGTTCCCGATAATCAGCAATCATTTCGAATACTCCGAACTTACGTTCCGGATCAAGTCCGGTAGTCGGCTCGTCAAACAAAACAATCTGTGGATTGGTGATAAGCGCACGAGCAAATGCGACTCGTTTTTTCATACCTCCTGACAATTCTCCGGGATAGCGATGCGCCGAATCCGTAAGCTCAAGTTGCTCCAGCATTTCCTTAACACGCACCAATATTTCAGGCCTACTTTGGTCAGAGGATTCAAGGAGCGGTAAAGCAACATTTTCTGTAGCTGTCATCGAATCAAACAACGCGTTATTCTGAAACATGTAACTAAAACGTACTGTTTTTGATCTTTCAGAACGATTCGTTGGTACAATCGCGTGGCCGTCCAGTTCGATTGCACCCTTGTCCGGAGCCACCAGGCCTGCGATACACTTTAGCAGCACCGACTTACCTGTGCCGCTTTTGCCAATGATTGTAGTCACCGCAGAGCGAGCGACGGTCAGATCAATTCCATCCAGCACTCGTTTGTCACCAAAATGCTTTTTCAAACCATTGATTTTTAGAAAAGACCGATCACTCATCACAGCAGAAAAGAAGTAATTAGATAATCCAAGGCAAGCACCATAACGCTTGACCATACAACTGCTCGAGTCGCCGACTCACTGACGCCCCGCACGCCAGGAAATGAGGCCTTACGGTGGGTATTGAAACCACGATAGGCGCAAATCATTATCGTCACGAGGCCAAAGACCAACGATTTGATAAATCCACCCTGCACATCCAACAAAACTACGCTCTCAAAAACACGGTTCCAGTAAACGCCTCCGTCTACATGCAAAAGAAGAGATCCAGTAACGTAACCACCGAAAATGCCAATCAAATCAAAAACGGCGGTCAACATTGGGAAGCAAATCAACGCTGCCAGCATCCGCGGACCCACCAGATAACCAAGTGGATCAATGCTCATCGTTTGTAGAGCATCAATCTGTTCGTCATTGCGTTGAATGCCCAGTTCTGATGCTAGCGCAGAACCCGCCTGGCCGACAATCATTAGAGCAGTTAGCACTGGCCCAAGTTCGCGGATGAGCGAGAGCGCCACGGCGGTGCCTAGTGCAGACTCTGCCCCGAATTTAACCAAAGTATAGTAAAGTTGCAGCCCCATCACCAGACCGGTGAACAGCCCAACAATCGAAACAATCGGAAAACAGCGCACCCCGATTTCGTGAATCGCAGAAACCAGTTTCGTCAGGCGGTAACGCTGCCTGAAGAACTGCAACAGAGCGCTGCTCCCAAACACGCTGATTTCTCCCATCTCGTGGATAGCAATCAATGCCGAACGACCAAATACGCGTATCATAAAAATTTCACCAATTAAGTTAAAAGGCAGATGGTCAAAGTTTAATATCAAAAGTTCAATGGAAATTTTTCTCCATTTTATACTTTACAAGAATTTGTTTAGTCTGTGTTTTCTTCCGTTTAATTTCATTTCGTATGAGAAAAACACGCAAATCCATCGCCAAACGCTTCAAAAAGACTGGAACAGGTAAACTTCTGCGCCGTACTCCTGGCTTTCGTCACATGCTTCGCAGCAAGAGTAAAAAGAGCCGCAGACGCGCTGGCAGCTCCAAGTTAGTTGCTGAGGGACAGCGCGCAAACCTAGTTCGCGCTTTACCTTTCTCTTAAAGTTTCAATCTACATAAACCCGTGTTTCATCAGGTAAACACATTTACTTGGGCGACCTGAAAACACACAATAAAGGAGTCAAAACATGCCTAGAACAACCAACGGACCGTCAACCCTAAAACGTCGGAAGAAAGTACTCAAAAAAGCTAAAGGCTATTTTGGTAATAAATCACGACTGTTTCGTTATGCAAAAGAAGCAGTCGATCGCTCCGAACAATTTGCTTACCGTGATCGTCGCAAGAAGAAATCTGATTTTCGCAGGCTTTGGATCACTCGTATCAACATCGCCTGTCGTCCTCACGATATCAACTACAGCCGTTTTATGCATGGCATCAGTCTTGCGGGGATACAAATGGATCGCAAACAGCTCTCCGAGCTAGCGATTCATGACGCACCAGCATTTGAGATTTTAATCAACAAGGCAAAAGAGGCCAACACTGCTAAGAAAGCATAACTCGAAATTACAATTTGAATTTTCACAGAGAAAGCCGCTCTATTTAATTAGAGCGGCTTTTTTTTGCCTCTGGTAATAAGAGATCCTTCCTCAATAAGTTCGGGATTCTATCGATACAGTGGATTTATCTACTAACTATAGAGTGCTTTTATTTTTTCCTGAACTAGCGTCAGTTTCATCTGTAGAGAGTTCTTCTTCCATTTGTGGATCGTCTTTCTCGATGAGCTTGTCCTTAGTCAGGTTATCGATAATACGGTTGCCGTTGTATTGTGTAACTTCAAACAACTCGCTGCGGTCGGAAACCTTAAGCCAAAAGTTGTCATTGCCTTCTGTGGCTTTCGCGAACTGGTAGCGACGACTTAAGTCGCCATAACTGACGATGATATCGGCTTCAATCTCTCGATCTTCGATCGACCCTGTGAAGGCGCGGCTATAGCGGAGCGCAGCAAGGTTTTGCAGTTGCGACTCGAACTCGTCGGCCTTGAAAGTCTCATCGTCTTCGAGACCTTCGGCGAGCCATGTGCTTACATCTGCGTTTTCAATACTATCAGCGTCACCATCGCTCTGTATGGAACGGTAGATATTCAATCCGTCGAACTCAACTGACTGAACCTCGTCCGT
>CAZUYZ010000239.1:0-8378 GCA_964624365.1 uncultured Puniceicoccaceae bacterium | reverse complement strand
CCCGCCAACCCACTTTTGCTAATTCTGGAAGGCATCGAAAAACCAGGCAACTTAGGCGCCATTCTACGCAGTGCAGACGGCGCTGGCGCTGATGCTGTTATTCTGGTGGATTGCATTCTTGATCTTTACAACCCTAACGTTATCCGCGCATCGCAAGGATTATTGTTTTCTATGCCTATAGCTTGTATGGAACAAACCTACCTAAGTTCCTGGCTGTTAAAACAAACGGTACAGTGCATCGCCACGACACCTAACACACTGGACACACATTGGGATGTCAACTACACGAAACCTACTGCTTTGCTCTTTGGCAGTGAAAGCGATGGCTTATCCGACTACTGGTTAAGTCGGGCAACAAAGCGCATCCGCATCCCTATGAGCGGCAAAGCCGACTCACTTAACGTCTCCGCCGCCACTGCAATCTGCCTATACGAAGCCCGACGACAAAGAGCCCAAAGAGCCGTTGAATGTTCTAGGGATTAATATCGAATTGCTGTAAATACTGTTCCGTTGGAATAGTTTTGTCCATTGTTAAGACTGCGTCGAAGTCATTTTGGATAGCGGCCCTTAGTAGGTCACCATTTTTTATTCCTTTCCATCCCATGAAATCGACCGTAAAAACATCATGCAAATTTAGAAGATGCCGAAAGCTCACATCGATATTTTCATCAAGAAGAATTTTCACGCTATGCTTCTGCTATAAGTTTGCGTGATTCCTCAAGAACGGCGAGGGCTTGTTCTCTCGATACAGTAGGAAATCCTTTTAGAAATGCATCTAGAGATTCACCTTCCTCCAAGTATTCAAAAAGGGTTTCGATAGGCACACGAGTACCGGCAAAACACAAGGCTCCATGCATCACATCCTGATTTCGAGTGCAAAAATTTGTTTCCATGAGTATAAGCCTACTTTGCTTACATGAATTATCAAGTTTATCTTATTGCAGTTCAAAGCATTGAATACCAGTACGTGTTTTGAGGTTAAGGGTCAACAAGAGAGGATTAGGCCCCAGGTTGAATACCTGGATCAAGCGGTTCGGCATAATGCAATTTGTCTCATTTCCGTCCCACCTCTTCCTATTGTCTTAAATCAACTGCCCCAAAACTGGCTGGGCCAGGCAACAAAGCGCATTCGCATCCCAATGAGCGGCAAAGCCGACTCGCTTAACGTCTCCGCCGCCACCGCAATCTGCCTGTACGAAGCCCGACGACAAAGAGACGTTGAATGTTCTAGGGATTAGCGCCATATCCGCGTGCCTTCAAATCCTCGATTGTCCGTTGCACTGCATCAGTCATCGACACTTTTATTGTGTAGTTCAGTTCAGATTTTGCCGCACTGATGTCAAAATAGTGATCCTTTGCCAATTCCAACGCAACGAAACGAGTCATTGGTGGTTCGTCGTGCCGTTTCGAAAACTTCCATAAAAACTCACATACTGCTCCGGCGCTGTAAGCAATCGGCAAACGTACTTTTCGGGTCAGAGGAGGATGGCCCAGTTCCTCAAGGATCGCGTTAACCCAAGGCCACAACTCAACCGGCTCTCCCTGAGAAATAAAGTAGGCTTTACCTGCAACTTTCTTTTCTTCCAATAAATCCAGTGCGTTGATGTGCGCATCGGCGACATTTCCGACGTACGAAACATCCACCTGATTGCGTCCGTTGCCGACAATTTTCAACCGTCCGGAACGTACGCTCTCAACAACGCGTGGCAACAGATGCGGATCGCCCGGACCAAAAACAAGATGCGGTCGCAGCGCAATCACCTTTAACAAAGATGAGTTGGCAGCAAGTACCTCTCGTTCAGCAATTGCCTTGGTATGTGCATAGTTACAAAGCCATTTACAACCATACGGCAGCGATTCGTCTCTGCCGCGAATCGCTCTGCGATTAAATACGACACTCGGTGTACTTGTGTAAATCAGGCGACCAATTCCCTTTGCCTTACAAGCAGCTAAGACATTTCGCGTTCCGATCACATTTGGCTGATAGTAACTGGACCAATCACCCCAGACACCGGCGCGGGCGGCCACGTGAAAAACTGCATCGACTCCATTGCAGGCGGATGTCACAGCGCCAGCATCGACAAGATCACCACAGCAAACATCCACACCGTGCTCCGCCATCTTAGGCTGCGGTGAACGACCCAAAGAGCGCACCTCATACCCGCGCTCAAGCAGACGCTCCACAACGTAACTGCCAACGAATCCGCTGCCGCCTGTGACCAGAACTTTCATTTAATACCTGCTTTGGTTTGGCCGAGTTCAGTATAGCTCAAAACAGTAGGCATTCGTGCATTACATCACATCGAGATCTACGAGAATCTCGCGTGGGCTGGAGCCGTTCTCCGGGCCGACAATACCACGCTCTTCCAAATCCTCCATGAGCCGGGCAGCTCTATTGTAGCCAATGCGAAGACGGCGCTGTAGCATAGAAGTCGAAGCACGTTTTGTACTCCGCAAGACATCAATTGCATCCGGCAAAAGATCGTCACCATCTCCACCAGCCAAACCAGACGACTCAGAAGAATCGTCATCACCAGCATCAATCTGCCGCTGCACCTCAGCAGCAAATACCGGCGGTTCATTGCTTTCCTGAAGAAATTCAACAATTGCATTAATTTCGTCATCAGAGACGAAAGCGCCCTGCGCTCGTACCAGATTGGATGTGCCCGGCGGGATGAACAACATATCACCCTTCCCAATCAAGGCTTCAGCGCCCCCACCATCCAAAATCGTGCGACTGTCGACCTTGGATGCGACTTTGAAAGATATTCGACTTGGCAGATTAGCTTTGATGACCCCAGTAATCACGTTTACAGAAGGTCGTTGCGTCGCAAGAATCAGATGGATACCCGCCGCTCTTGCAAGCTGTGCCAAACGAGCGATGCATGTTTCAATATCAGCAGGCGCCACCATCATAAGGTCAGCCAATTCATCAATCACACAAACGATGTAAGGCAATTTTTTCTTTGGAACCTCGAAGGCATCGTCGTCGCGAGGCACTTCGATGTTACTGACTGCGGCGCGTTCTTCGGCGGTCATCTCTGCCTCCATAGCCTCTGCCTTGGCTTGCTCTTCTTTATCTTTTAAAAGCTTGGCATTAAATCCGGCAATATTACGAACGTTCGTTTTGGCAAAAATCTGGTACCGGTGCTCCATTTCAGCGATCAGCCATTTAAGCGCTCCTGGCACTTTTTTTGCCTCAGTTACCACCGGAATTAACATGTGCGGCAAAACATTGTACATTTGCATTTCGACCACCTTTGGATCGACCATAATAAATCGTAAATCTTCCGGTCCTGAATGGTACAGTAAAGATGCAATAATCGCGTTAATGCAGACGGTTTTACCGGAACCGGTGGAACCAGCGATCAAAACGTGCGGCATTTTAGTCAAATCGGTTACGATCGGTTTGCCTGTAACATCCTTACCCAAAACAATAGGAATTTCTGCTTTTGCATCTGCCCAGGCTTTGGATTCAACAATATCACGCATGCATACCGCCTCAGCAATACTATTGGGCACTTCTATGCCTACAGCGCCCTTGCCGGGCACCGGAGCAAGAATGCGCACAGATGTCGCCCTTAAACCTAGCGCTATGTTTTTGTCCAGATTAACGATCTTCTCTACCCGAACTCCTGGAGCAGGTTTCACCTCGTAACGTGTGATTACCGGGCCGGTATGAATTTCACCCGGAATCACCTTTACACCAAACTCGTCCAGTGTGCGCACCAATGCTTCCATGGTAGTCGCGTGATCTTCGCTACGCATCGCTTGTTTTGACTGCGGCTGAACAAGCAAGTGAATCGGCGGAAAGATGTAATCTCCTCGGCGTTCAGGGATACCGACAATCGCCTTTTCCGTCTTTTCACCAGAAACCACTTTGATCATGGACGGATCGAATTTTGGCTTCGCAGGCTCTTCAGGCGTCGGATCGGACTCCGGTTCTGGTTCTGGAGGCGACATTTTTGAATTAGCCCTTCCACGCTTTAGCCCTGAAGGTGAACTAATCGAAGACGGGAGCAATGTCGGGCGATCTTTGGATTCATTTTCACTGTCAAGATCCGCTTCACTGTACTCATCAACAGGCTGATCTTTGTTTGCTTTTGCAATCACACGTTCTGCTTTGCGCTTTGTTTTTGCAATTGCATGTTCTGCCTTTGCCTGTCGTTTAGCTTCAAGGCGTACAGCCCGCATTTCTTTTCTCAACTCTCTAGCCTTTGACCAGGACTCAACGAGCCGATTGGATGTCATTTGAATCGCCGTGCGCAAGCGTTCCAAGTTGTTGGTAAACAAAATTACCAAACCAATAAAAAAACCCATCAGAAGTATCAAAAAGCTTCCGAACGAACCAATATAGGGCTGCAAAATAATCTGGACTAGCAACTCACCAATATAACCTCCGGCTCCCTGAGATAGCTGCCGCTCAAAAAGCCCACCCTGCACCTGTAGCATTCGCTCAAACTCCAGCCATGCAAATAACCCCGATGCGCTTATCAGAGAAGCAACTGAGGCGATCGCGCTACTCAACCGCTTACCAGGGTCTTGCTGAGTAGAAAAACGAACACCTATCCAAAAAAGATAAATGGGCGCCAGCCAAGCCGCGATGCCAACAACGTAGAACGCCCAGAAACTTCCCTCCGCTCCCAAAAACCCGACTAGATTTGTTTCCGGCTCGGTAGTATACTTACGCGATTGGACAAGATCAAAATCCCCAATTGCGACCAGACCACAGACAGCGACGAAAAAACAAATCAGCGCAACAATCGGTCGCGTTCCGGCTTTGCGTGGCTGCGAGACAACTTTTTTGGGCATCGCTTTTTTCCTTGGTTTATTTGTCATTTAGATTTTGTTATTGAGATATATTCAGCAAAAATAAGCTGTATGACTGAGTACTTCAAAAAAGCTCCTTTATAAAAGAAAAAAATGCAACTTCTGGAATTTATACCGTTGTATATGGAACGGGTCTGGGGAGGACGATCCTTCGAATCCAAGTTGGGCCGCACTCTGCCAAAAAATAAAGTGATCGGCGAGAGCTGGGAAATTGTTGATCGCACTGATGAACAATCCATCGTCGCCGACGGACCACTTGCAGGTAAAACCATCCGTGAAGTACTTGAAAAACACAGCTCTGAAATCCTGGGACCTGGCTACGACCCGCACAATCCGTTCCCCATCCTGGTAAAGTGGCTTGATTGTCGTGAACGCCTCAGCCTGCAGGTACACCCGCCTGTAGAGATTGCCAGTCAACTAAACGGTGAACCTAAAACAGAGAACTGGTACATCGCAGAGGCGGACAATGACGCATCAATTATCGCAGGGCTACACCCTCAAGTTACAAAAGATATATTTAAGCAAGCATTGGCTGAAGGAAGAGTCGAGGATCACGTAACATTCTTAAACACTACCAGCGGCGACTCCATTTTTGTTGAAAGTGGTCGGGTTCATGCGATCAGTTCAGGAAATTTGATCTTGGAAATCCAGCAGAACTCTGACACCACGTACCGCGTATTTGACTGGAATCGTAAAGGATTGGATGGCAAGCCACGCAAACTGCACATCGAAGAATCGCTTCAGTCGATTAATTTTGATATACCTGAACCAAAACTAATAAGGGAAGTTACGGATATGCAAACACTTGCAGATTGCAACGAATTCCGCATTCGGAAATTCAATCTTAAACCCGGTGATGAGCCTATCGATTTCCCCTCAGATGAACAACCACGGCTAATACATGTTGTCTCAGGCAGGTTGCATGATAAAGCTTCTGAACAAACACTTCAAAGCAGTGTAAACTACCTGCAGCCGTACGTCACAGGACTTTCACTTGTTGCGGAAACAGAAGCCAGGATACTCGTCACAGATCAATTTATGATCTAAAACGGCCAGGCTCCGGTTTGGCAAAAAAGAGTTCAGGACGACAAATCCAAAAGCGATTTGTCGATAAAGGTAACTGAGCCCTTGAATTCCCTAAAACAATGATCATATTCCCTTTCTTCGTCCCAATATTGAACTTAATATTAAGACCCTCTGAACAGTTAGTTTCTTTTCAAAAATGATAGATAAAGAACCCGAAGAATCCAGCAAAGAAGTTGAGGTTGAAGAAGCCGTGAATGATCATACGGAAGAAGGTATTGCTGAAAATACCGACAACCCGGCATCCGCACCCAATCCTGAAGACACTGAGACTAATCAGATAACACCTCTTGAAAAAGCCGAGCAAGAGGCTGCCGAAATGAAAACGCGTTGGCTTCGATCCGTTGCTGATCTGGAAAACTATCGAAAACGCATCGCACGTGAAAAACAGGATATTATTCGCAATGCTGCGGCGAATGTCATCGAGTCCCTGCTACCGGTGCTCGACAATATGAAACTTGGCCTGCAAGCGGCAGAAAATCACCCGGATGCCAAGGATGTCACAATTGGTTTTAAAATGGTTGATGACCAACTTAAGAATTCACTGCGGGAACAGGGCCTTGAGGAGCTGATTCCGGACGGTGAAACGTTCGACCCAAGTCTGCACGAATGCATTTCTCAACAAACCTCCATGGATGTCGAAGAAGGAATAGTCATCCAAACCGTACGCGCCGGCTATCGCTTGAATGATAAGCTTATTCGCGCCGCAAATGTGATTGTTTCCAGCGGGCCCGAACAGTCATCCTAACAAAAATTCAGTACCCTTATGTCGCAAGCAGATTTATACGAAACCCTGGGTGTTGACCGCAACGCGTCTGCGGACGAGCTAAAAAAAGCATACCGAAAACTTGCTGTAAAATATCATCCCGACAAAAATCCGGATGATAAAGAAGCCGAGGCAAAGTTTAAGGAAATATCATCCGCTTACGATATTCTGAAAGACTCGGAAAAACGGGCAGCCTACGACCGCTATGGCCATGCTGCATTTCAAGGTGGCATGGGTGGCGGTGGAGGCCGTGGTGGACATGATCCCTTCGACATATTCCGCGAAGCCTTTGGTGGTGGCGGCGGTGGCGGCATCTTCGACGAATTCTTTGGTGGTCGCGGAGAACAGTCCAGAGGGGGCGCAGCACGCGGTTCGGACTTGCGCTATGATCTGGAAATCACTCTGGAAGAAGCCGTTAAAGGCTGCGAAAAAGAAATCCGTTACAAACGACCCATAAGTTGCAGCCGTTGTAAAGGTGGGGGAGCGGAACCGGGCTCTCAAAAAACTACCTGCTCAACTTGTGGTGGCAGCGGACAACTATCTTCAAACAGTGGCTTCATCAGTTTTCGACAGGTTTGTCACGCATGTCAGGGCGCTGGCGTTACCATCGATAAGCCATGTCGGGACTGCCGCGGTGAAGGGCGTAAGGTTGAGACCAGCACCGTTAAAGTAAGAGTGCCGGCGGGTGTTGATGCCGGATCAAAGCTTCGCTCTGTTGGCAAAGGTGAAGCTGGGCAAATGGGTGGTCCTGCCGGTGACCTTTATATCGTAATTTACGTTAAAAGACATGAACTTTTTGAGCGGCAAGGCGAAAATTTATTCTGCGAAATTCCAATCAAATTTACACTCGCTGCACTCGGTGGCTCCATAAATGTACCTACCTTATTTGGCAAAGGCTCGCTCAAAATCCCGGAAGGCACACAAAGCGGAACTACATTTCGACTCCGCAATCAAGGCGTGCCACACTTAAGAGGCAATGGCAAAGGAGATCTAATGATTCGAGTGCAAGTGGAAGTACCCACCAAGCTAAACAAAGTTCAGAAGGAGAAATTAGAGGCCTTTGCCGATGCCAGTGGCGATCCGGAAAATCCGGTTAGCAAGTCCTTCGTTGAAAAAGCAAAAAAGTTTTTTCGGTGATTCTTATAAGAGCAATTCACTTACCCTATGGCCTACCCAATCGTAGTACTTGGCTCCGGACGCGGCACTAATGCCGAAGCGCTGCTAAAAGCCGAAGCGAACAAACAACTTGGCAGCGCAAAAATAGCCGCGATCATCAGCGATCATGAAGATGCCGGCATACTTTCACTCGGCCAGAAGTTTTCTGTGCCAGCCATTTACATTGACCCTGAAAAAACAGGCCCACGGCTCGGAAAGCAGGCGGAACAGATTTATATCGAACGCATAGCATCCTTCTCCCCAAAACTAATCGTGCTCGCAGGTTTTATGCGCATCATTAATCAAAAATTTATTGATGCCTTTGATGGAAACATTATCAACCTTCATCCGAGTCTACTGCCCAGTTTTCCCGGAATGAATGGTATTCGCCAAGCTTTTGAGTACGGCGTTAAAATAACAGGCTGCACAGTTCATTGGGTTACTGCAGATTTGGATGCAGGTCCGATTATTGATCAAAAAACTGTTCAAATCGAAGAGGAAGATTCTTTGGAGCTTCTCGAGAGAAAAGTCCATATCATCGAAC
>CAZUYZ010000238.1:0-4627 GCA_964624365.1 uncultured Puniceicoccaceae bacterium | reverse complement strand
TCTAATGGTTGGTAGTGGCGAAACTTTCCATCTTGAACCGCTTGCCCAATGTATACGTGCAGCATGCCCAAAAATAAAATTGGAGGCTCACGGATTATTTGAAATTAAGGCAAATGGCACTAGGAACTATTTCGACACTTCAACTGTGTTTGATGCTGTGCACCAACCTCCATGGAATATTAGTGGACGGCGGCCAAAGCATAACTTAGCAAGGAATCAGGTAAAACATTCTCCTAATCCCCATCCAATTTGGATGAGAAGCGCTAAATTGTTTTATCGTTCGATACATTGGCGAGAATTACAAAGATTTTCCCGGCACTTTGATCCACTTCTTCGCGGAGTAGATGTTGTTCACATGCAAGGTTTATTTAACACACCGGCATTCCAATGGCTCCTTTCAAATCCCAATATTCCAGTTGTAGTAAGTTGTTTTGGAAGTGACGTTTTTCGTCAGAGCGATCTCTTTATAACACTCAAGCAACAGCAATTACTTCGCTTTGCTTCTGCTATAGTTGTATCGGGCGGCAATGAATTTAAAGAAGTTGTTTTATCCAAATATGGGCGCGAACTATTTCCCAAGATTCACAAAGCATTTTTTAACCCCCAAGTAGATGCATTCGTCAATAGCGATAAATCTAAGGCGTCTCAGCGTTTCCGGATGCGTTTGGGCGTGCCAAAAGACCGTTTTATAGTTTGTGTTGGGCATAATGGCACTCTAGAATCACAACATCTTAAGCTAATTGAGTCTATAGCCGCTCTCGAAGAGAGCAAGAAAAAATCTATTTTTGCTGTTGTACCTATGACTTACGGCGCTGGTAGCGAGTATCAAGAGTTGGTTAGTCGAACACTTCATGAGACAGGCTTATCCGGGGTCGTTCTTAGAGAGTTCTTGACAGAAGATGAGTTAAAAGATTTGCGCCTTGCGACAGACATCTTAGTCTATGCTCCCATATCTGATGCTTTTTCGGCTTCAGTGACTCAAGCTTTAGCTGCCGGAAGTGTTGCAATCTTGGGCTCTTGGCTTCCCTACAAGACACGACAGCGCGCAGGCTTCAAATATTGGGAAATTGATGCTCCATATGAGGCTGGTCAAGTGCTTGAATGTATTCTCAACGACTGGCCGGAGGCACAAAGTCAATGTGAGCCAAATCGGAAATTATCCGCCGAGTTCTTTTCGCAGGAACGACTTGGGCAGTTATGTGTAGACGTCTACAAAAGTGCTATTCAAAACTTTAAAGAAAATTCTAAATCACAACGCGATTAATATGACTAATACTATTGATTCAATCCTTCCGCTCATTCTCGGGCGGGAAGAATCTTTCCTGAAGGTTGATGTTGAAAACTCACGCGGCGCAATTAGGAATGCTTTGGAGGGTAAGCGCATTTTAGTTATTGGCGCAGCAGGCTCAATTGGTGCAGCATTTGTACGTGTATTGACTGATTTCTCTGTCGGAACACTTCACCTGATTGATATTAGTGAAAACAATCTTGTTGAGTTAGTTAGAGACTTTCGTTCTTCCGGCACCAAATTGCCTGAAGACTTTCGAACTTATGCCATCGATTTCTCTGGACCCGAAATGATGTCTCTTCTGAAAGCGCAATCGTACGATTATGTCCTTAATTTTGCTGCTTTGAAGCACGTTCGTTCAGAGCGTGATCCATTTACGCTGATGCGTTTGCTAGAGGTAAATGTTTTAGCGAACAACGATCTTATCGAGAGATTGCTTAAAACCAATCCACCCAACTGTGTTTTTGCAGTCTCTTCCGACAAAGCCGTGCGTTCGGCTAATTTGATGGGGGCGTCCAAAGCATTTATGGAACGTGTTTTTCTGGCTCGTGCAAATGAGTTGCCATTTGGCAGCGCACGTTTTGCAAATGTGGCTTTTTCTGATGGCAGCTTGCTTTACAGTTTTCTTCGGCGCTTGGAAATGCGCCAGCCTATTAGCGCGCCTAACGATGTGCGGCGTTACTTCATAACGCACCGTGAAGCTGGCGAATTATGCTTACTGGGCGCCTTTATGGGAGAGAACCGAGAAATTGTATTTCCAAAGTTTAGACCGGAATCAGATATGATGACTTTTGCGGAGATTGCTTGTGTTTTTTTACGTGCTCATGGTTATGAACCTCGTGAGTGTCATTCAGAGGAAGAAGCACATGCACGTGCTTCCGAACTTAGTAGTTCGGCCAAACAGTGGCCTTGTTGGTTTACAAGTTCTGATACGACAGGAGAGAAAGCCTTTGAAGAATTTAGTCATCCGGACGAAGAGTTGGATCTCGACCGTTTCAAACAGGTTGGTGTTGTAACTAAGCCACGTTTTGATGGGACGGAAGTTATTGATAGTGCAATTGGTACGATCCTGAAATTGCGCGAATGTAAACGATCGGAAAAGAAAGAGTTATTGGAAGCAGTTCGTCTGGCTGTTCCAGAGCTTGAGCATATTGAACATGGGCGGGACCTTGACCAGAAAATGTAGGTATCCGTTAAGCCAAAGTAATTCTAGGTGCTCAAAGTGCTACGAGTTTAAATAAAATCAATCGTTGCTAAGAAGATTATTGATTAGCTCAAGAATACTTTGAAAAAACGAGTTTTTCTTCAGTAAAACCTTGATAAATAAATACATGGCAAAAAATATTTGGATCACAGGAGTCTCCGGTTTCTCTGGACAATATATGGTGCACCATATTCGCTCAGTTGCTCCTGAAACAAGGATTATAGGTATTGGACGAAGTGACTCACAATCTGCAGATGTTGATCAATTCTTAAAAGTGGATCTGACTGATCCTGGTTGTCTACTACCCTTGGCAGAGCAAGAAGCTCCGGAAATGATTTTTCATATGGCAGCGAAAATGCCACCGGAATCGGATGGAGAAATGTGGGCAAACACGGTAGGTGGTACTGTAAATTTTCTTAGGGCAGTTAGTGGGGAGAGATTTGCAAACACCCGAATTGTCTTGATAGGTTCTGCCGCAGAGTATTTGAAGACCAGCAATGGACTGTTAACCGAAAAAAATTCATGTGGTGGAGAGAGCGGTTACGGCAAAGTGAAATGGGCACAAACGATATTGACCCAAAAGATTGCGCAAAGATGTAATCTTGATGTAGTCATCGCTCGGACCTTCAACTTGATTGGTCCAGGCTTGTCAGAGTCTTTTGTTGCAACTTCAGTATGTCGTCAATATGCTAACCTCAGAACGATAGAATTGAAAATAGGGAATACCAATTCTGAACGCGATTTTATAGACATTCGAGACGCTGTATCTGCTTACTGGATAATCGCCCAAAAAGGAACTAGAGGGGAAGCTTACAACGTTTGCTCGGGCATACCCACGCGAATCGAAGATATCATCTCCATGGTCGAAATGGCATCACAACGAAAGCTCACCCGCAAAGTCGAAATCAAGCGAATAAAGGAGGTCGACGTTGATCGAGTATACGGAAGCAATGAAAAGCTACTGGATCTTGGTGACTGGGAAATTCGATATCCGCTTGAGACCTCAATTAAAGACATGCTAACATATTATTCTCAAATAAAATGATGTTCATTAAATTAAGAAAATGGTGGAGGATTATCGCCTCTTTAGTAGTCGCAGCACAAATAGCGCTAGTGGTTTCAATAGTCGTTTTTACTCGTTTTTCGCCCGAATTATCATTGTCACATGTAGTTCTTGAAGTATCTGATGCGGTGGTTAATCGCAAGCCTTATCTGCAATCCGTGATCAACAAGCGCAATGAGCGTGCTTTGACTGGGGAAGCTCCAGTGCATGGCTTCATCGACCGGCATAGCGTTTTTAAAGGCGAAACTTTTAATCTTATGCTAGCAGCACATTCAGGTGAAAAGATTGTTACCGGGCATGTCGAAATTTCGCGAGTGGAATACTACGGTGAAAAATCCCAGCAATTGCAATGGCGTAGTAGTACTACACAGGTTCCTGCACGTCAATTACATGGATCTGCCCCTACATTAGGAGTGGGCTGGCCTCCAGTGTTTGATGATGTTGCAGACCCCCTGCCTTTACTAACCACATTGTTCCGCGAAAAAGGGCGCCGCCCTGAAAATATGTTGATGGGTGTAGCTTGGCAAAATTGGTTTACCTCTGGAGATGAATCCCTGCGTTACTCCTATACCATTAAGGATGCTACCTTACCGTTTTTTCATAAAACAGGCTTGAAAGTAGGAGATCAGATTGAGGGAATTGTCGGCTACGAATGGGATAATACTGATCCTGTTGGCGATGGCGTCAGATTGTGGACTAACCCTGAGGAGGCCCTTATTGACTATTTACCGCAAGAAAATCTCAGCATATTGTTTGAAGGCAGTCCGGTAAGCGACTCAGAAAAACAATGCAAAGCCGAGGCGGTTTACTTCGAATCTTCGGCTGGAGCCAAGGTGTTCAGTTCGGGAACAAATCGTTGGGTTTGGGGTTTGGGTAAGGAGGGTTTTGTGAACGAAAAATTCCAACAATTGAATCGCAATATAGTGTTGTTTTTTTAACCAACAAGGCTGATTCTTTATAAGATAGCGTTTAAATTCGTAACCTTTAAGAACAAGAAAACAATAAAATTAACCCACCAAAACCTAAAATATATCGATGTAAATAAATAGCTTGAATTAATATGAAATGAATG
>CAZUYZ010000237.1:0-2767 GCA_964624365.1 uncultured Puniceicoccaceae bacterium | reverse complement strand
TCCATGCCCTGTACCACATCCAAAATGAAATGAACCATGTGGTCTTCAGGCAACCAGTCACGCAAGTCCGGCGGCAACAGCATCGGCGTATCCCGATCTATGTTTACAAATCTTGCTCCCATGCTCATACATTGAGCAGATTACACAGCCTTTGCTACTTCTTTTTGGCTTATTTTTTTCTAAGTCCGACAGGCTGCTAGATTCTTGTCAAAACCCGAATGGACAGTACTTACAATTAAATCCTCACGCGCAACTGCTCCACAACGGTGGCCCCTACTATTGCAGATGCTATTATATTGATTGCCAAGCTAGGTGGGTATTTAGCAAGAAAAGGCGATGCCCCCCTGGGACGCTCGCTTTGTAGCGAGGATGGAAACGATTGACGGATCTCACTGAGGGCTGGTCCATGGCCAATCTGTTGTGATATTTGTGGGTAATAGCAAGGGTCTGAAAGAGGACGGAGTCCCTGTAACAGGGTATTCCTCCTACTCGATAATACTGACTGGTTTTCGACTTTGCATTTGGTCTGGCATGGGCAACAAACACATGAGCTTGCTATCCATAGACCGCACCAGCACAAAATAAAAGCAAAGTGAGCAGCCGCGTTGGCTCTGCCAGCCCACAAAGCAAGGTCACGGGGTAAGGGTGTTAATAAGACTTCAATACCTTCTTTTTTCTTTGAGATCATAAGATTCTCAATCGCCAATTTCTGATCATTATGGAGTCGCTTTGATTCATCTCCAACTTTTAGTGCAGTAAATAAGGAAAAAACATTCATTGAAATGAATGCTATAATAACTAACCATAAGCTGCCTGCGTTAGAGGCGTTTGCAACAAGACCCAGGCCAGTAAGATTAACTACCATAAAAACAGTATAGAAATTCATGTAGTTATTCCAAAGGCTAGAGTATACCTCTCGGATTTCGGTGATGTGATTGTAACCGTATTTACTCATTTTTGTTGAACGTAGAGATGGCTCAAAGAGTGAAAAACTGACGTGACACTGGATGGGTTCGATTCAAAACCCCTTCAATAAATTTATAAAATTGTCCTGTTTTTTTGTAGTCTCCATGGCTTTTTACATGATACCTGCAATTAATCACCTTAACATTCTTTGAATGTCGCTCGATTGCTTGCTTGTCATCTGTACCATGAAGACCCAAAGCTGCGTCTAAATCACCAATTCGATACCAAACTTTCAGGACTCCGTCGTGTTTGCTATGAAAAACCCATGTATTTTCACATCGTTGGGTTGATTCATAGAATTTTTCACCGCGTTCTATAGATTCATCATCCACTGCACTAGCAGTAGCAAAATGATTTCGAATAACCGTGGTCGATGGTATGTCTTGTAATGCCCGAAGAACAACTCTCGAACCCATGGAATGAGTCATTATATCAAGTGATTTAGGGCTAATGGAATTATTTAAATCTACTAAGCGACCTGCTGCAACTGACGATCTTCTTCTTGCTGGATGATATTCGTATGCTTGATCACCTCCAGGCCAAGTATATCCAACAATTTCATCATAATCCGTTTCAATAGATGAAAGATGTCTTTCAATGATATTATAGGCTCTGCAAACATCATCAAAATCGTTATTGTATCCATGAACAAGCAAGAGGATCCTCTTGTCCTTCAATGCATTTTTTGTGGCTGTAGCTGTCTTACTCTTAAGGGTAGCTACACCGCCAGAGGAGAAAGAGACGTCATAGTAATTTTCTTTGTCTCCAAAGGCATCTGAATCTTTGAGGTGGTGACGTGATGAAATAAAGATCATGGTTGAATTAGTATGTGTAGTTATTTTGGCGAACGTCAAGCGTGAGGCAACGGCTGACCAGAAGCGTGCGATCGATGCAGGACAGTGGTTTAAATTGCCGTGAAGCATTCGAACTTGGAGCGGGTCAGCGTTGCTTCTCATGCGCTTGTTAGCGCCCTTGGCTATGCAACTAAGTCTGCAGCAACTTTGATGGCGTCGTCAATGTATCCGATCGCCTTCACAATATTCTCGGCGGTCTTAACGTTCTTCTCAATTTCTTTCACTGCCGCTTTGACCGCCTTGTTTGATTTGTCGAGTTGAGCTTTAAGCACGCTTGCAACTCCGATCCAGCTTTGTAACAGATCGCGAAGGAGTCCGTCTATCTCCAATTTGAGTCGCGCCTTTCGGCGCGCGAGTTGAGCGGCCTCATCGGCCAAACCTTCTTCCTCGCAGACAATCAAGAGATAGTTCGTCCGATTGTAACAAATGCTGAGTCTGTCTAGCAAGGCGTTCTTCTGTGCTGAGGTCATGATAAGTAGGGCTTAGAGCTTTTCTGCTTTCGTTGTCTTGTCGTCTGTTTTCTTCAGTTCATCGTAAAGCTTTTGAAGCCTCTTGGTAGATGAATACAGTTCTTGAATTCCTTCTAGATCGAGCTTGGGACACTTAATCGCTTTTGCGAGATCGGCATGCGCTGTGGGGAGCGCCTGATAGGTCTTCTCAAGTTCTTGGAGCACACGCATTGTATCGGCAAACTGCTCGTTCAGGTTAAGTATCGCCTCCGTGTTCTTCAGGCGCTTCTCCCCCGAGCTTGCGTTCCAAGCATCTTTAATCGGCTCACAGCGGCGGTCATAATAGGCTTTCGTGCCGCCACGAATTGTATGTATTAGCGAAACGCAAAGTCCTGCGTAGTGCTCGACGTTGGATTGATTTTTCCGGATGCTAGCGTAGAGATGCCCTTGCCTCCTTTTCTCTATGTAAAGGCGAGCCCATTCGGTTGCAGTGGTGGA
>CAZUYZ010000236.1:0-5194 GCA_964624365.1 uncultured Puniceicoccaceae bacterium | reverse complement strand
TGCGCATCTGGAAGGCAACATTGCTTTCGAGAAAGGCCCGCAGCGTTTTGTGGATATAGGAACAGGTGTCCCGCAGAACTTAGGGCCTTTGTTCCAGAATACAGTGGGAGAGTTGTTCAATCTGATCCCTGAGGAAATCCGAGGAGATACGCAGATTCTTAACGATGGTGGCACCATTACCAATATTGATGTATCGGGTTTTGAGATCGGAGCTAGCAATGTTAACGGCTTTATCGGTTTTGGTATTAATGTAGATGATCTTGGGATTCCGGAGGATCTGAGCGAACGTCCACTCGGAGAGCTTCTTAATGATGAAACACGCCGTGAGGATTTGCAGGGCTTTGTGCTTAACGACTTCGATTTTGGCTTGGTCTCGATGGAACCAACGATCAACGACTTTATTAGTGAAATTAACAAGGACATAGTGAATGGTTTGGTGCCTGGCTCCAGTATCGAGATCCCCGAAATTCCGAACTTCAAGGCAATGCGTATTACAACGGATGCTTTTGAGTTTCTGGATGGCGGTGCGGATGTGCTGACAGTAACGGGCCGTGGATTTGAATTTATCTATAATGACGGCGACGAATGGAAAGTGAAAGCACCGGGCTTCCCTGATAGCTTTGGCCCTGCAGTGATTGACTGGCAAAGAAGCTTCCAGCTTCTTGAAGATAGTGAGTTAGCTGTGTTTAATACAGCCGATGAAGGAAATCCTGGATCTGCTGACGATCAACTATTAATCTCGGAAGATGCATTACCCGATTATTTTTCCGATGCGGATGGTGCAATTGCTGGAATTGCTGCCGATGGCGAGGTTACATTTGACGAGTTACTGGCATTTTATGATGATAATGACAACGGTCTCTTGGATGTCTCCGAGCTACCAGCTGAGTTTGCTCAGTACGATGCGGATGGAAACGGCGTGCTCAATGGCGCCGGTTTCCACGTGAAGACCGGTGGTGAGCCAGTAATACTGGACTTTGATGGTAACCAGCGTATCGGAGCTGAACTGGAGTATGGTTTGTTAAGTCTTTTGGAGTTTGCTCATCTAGAAGGAAGCTTGGCTTTTGAGAAAGGTCCTCAGCGTTTTGTGGATATTGGTACTGGTGTGCCTCAGAATTTGGGGCCATCGTTCCAGACCGTAGTGGGTGATCTGTTTAATTTGTTACCAGATGAGATCCGTGGAGAAACCAAAATTATCAACGATGGTGGAACAATTACTAATGTCGATGTAGCAGGTTTCGAAATCGGCGCGAGCAACATAAATGGTTTTGTTGGCTTTGGTATCAATATAGATGATATTGTTGTACCAACTGAAGATTTGAGTGCTCGACCACTGGGAGATCTGCTTGCTGATGAAGTTCTTCGGGAAAACTTGCAGGGCTTTGTGCTGGATGATCTTGATTTCGGTTTGGCTGTGATGGATCCGACGATCAACGATTTTATCAGTTCGTTTAACGAAGACTTCCTGAACACGGCAGGTAATCCTTCTTTCATTGAGATACCCCGTATTCCAACGTTTAATGCAATGCGCATTACGACAGATGCGTTCGAGTTTTTGGATGGAGGCGCTGATGTGCTAACGGTAACTGGTCGCGATTTTGAGTTAGTTATCAACGATGGAGATAACTGGCAGTTAGGTTCTTTCCGTTTATCCGAGAGGGACTTTGCTACGCCTAATGGCTTTAGTGGTTTTGTTCTGAAGCTGAAAACATCTTCAGATCCATTATCTCAGTTTTTGAATGGCGAACTTAACAGTAAGCTTAGTGAAGAGATGAAAATGCTTTTTGCTAATTATAATGGTGCCGGAAGTCTCACCGAAGAAGAAGACAAGGCCTTGAGAGAAAGTTTATTCAAGGAACTGAACAATGTGCTTGAAGGTCCATCAATCTACACTAAGGAAAGATTTGAAAATGCTGGTGTTGATCTACCTGAAGAAACCAAAAAGTTAACATCTGAGAAAAACCTGTATGGAGAGTCTTTGGTACGCTTTAACCGCCTGCTCTTAGAGGCAGCCTACTCGGAAATAAAAGCTTATCTTCAGGTTCCAGGCTTCCCTGAAGATGGGTTTGGCCCAGCGGTAATTGACTGGCAGAATAGTTTCCTTGAAGTAGAAGATGGCAGTGAACTGGGTGCGTTTGATACAGATGGCAACGGTATGCTTGAAGCAGCGGACAGTTTACCAACATATCTCTCTAGCGCCGACGGAGCTATAACTGGAATACCTGCCAATGGCGAGGTGACCTTCGAAGAGTTATTGGCGTTTTACGATGACAATGAAAATGGCTTCCTGGATGTATCTGAACTGGACGTTATCGATGAGACAGCATCGGCACAGTTTGCTGATTACGATGCTGATGGCAACGGCGTGATCAACGGCGCCGGTTTTCACGTGAAGACCGGCGGCGAGCCAGTCATCCTGGACTTTGACGGCAATCAGCGCATTGGCGCCGAGCTAAAGTATGGCTTGCTGAGTGTAGCAGAGTTTGCGCATCTGGAAGGAAACATCGCCTTTGAGAAAGGTCCACAACGTCTGGTTGATATAGGAACCGGTATTCCACAGAACTTAGGACCCTTATTCCAGACCGCAGTGGGTGATTTGTTTAATCTAATCCCCGAGGAAATCCGTGGCGAAACGGAAATCCTCAACAACGGTGGAACAATCACGAATATAGACGTAGCCGGTTTTGAGATTGGTGCGAGTAATGTAAACGGTTTTGTTGGTCTTGGCATCAATGTAGATGATCTTGGGATTCCTGAAGATCTGAGCGAACGCCCGCTGGGAGAGCTTCTCTCTGATGAAACACGCCGGGAAAACTTGCAGGGTTTCGTACTCAATGACTTCGACTTCGGGTTAGTCTCAATGAATCCGACGATCAACGATTTCATCAAGGAAATCAACAAGGATATAGTGAACGGGTTGCTTGGCTCAGGTATTGCGATACCTGAGATTCCGGACTTCAAAGCAATGCGTATCACGACGGATGCCTTTGAGTTCCTGGACGGTGGTAGTGATGTACTAACAGTAACGGGTCGTGGATTTGAGTTTATTTATAACGATGGTGACAATTGGAATGTTAAAGGTATTCCAGGAATCCCAGAAGTCGATGAAGATGGTAAGGGTGGTTTTGGCCCGGCAGTGATCGACTGGCAGAGCAGCTTCCAGCTGCTTGAGGATGGTGAGCTAGCTGTGTTTGATGCCGATGGCAATGGCATGCTTGAAGTGGGTGCCGATAAGGATGATCTACCAACCTATCTTTCGGGTGCTGACGGAGCCATAGCTGGAATAGTTGCTGATGGCGAAGTGACCTTTGATGAGTTATTGGCGTTTTACGATGATAATGAAAATGGCTTCCTGGAAGTGAGCGAGCTAGACGTTGTAGATGAGGACGTGTCCGCACAGTTTGCTGATTACGATGCCGATGGTAATGGCGTGATCAATGGCGCTGGTTTCCACGTGAAGACAGGTGGCGAGCCAGTCATATTGGACTTTGACGGTAATCAGCGTATTGGCGCAGAGCTAAAGTATGGCTTGTTAAGCCTTCTGGATTTTGCGCATCTGGAAGGAAATTTAGCATTTGAGAAGGGACCTCAGCGTCTTGTAGATATTGGTACAGGCGTTCCGCAGAATCTAGGGCCATTGTTTCAGAATACCTTAGGTACTGCATTTAATTCAATACCTGAAGCAGTTCGTGGGGACACCGAAATTAAGAATGACGGTGGAACGATAACTAATGTCGATGTATCAGGTTTTGAGATTGGTGCGAGTAATGTCAGTAGCTTTGTTGGATTTGGCTTAGATACCGCGGACCTCTCTGTACCAACTGATCTCAGTGAACGGCCACTCGCAGAATTACTTGCAGACTCTGTCCGTCGTGAAGGTTTACAAGGTTTCTCATTGCTTGACCTCGATTTTGGGTTAGCTGTGATGAAACCTACGATTAACGATTTTATAAAAGAATTTAATAAGGATACTGGAATTGCTGGAACACCCACTGAAATACCTTTAATTCCTAATTTCAGGGCACTGAGCCTAGAGGTAGATAGTTTTGACTTCATATCTGATGACCTTGATTTTCTTCGAGTTGCTGGCCGTGATCTGAAAGTCATCATTAACGACGGTGATGAATGGAAGATTAAAGCTCCCGGGTTCCCGGAAAGCTTTGGTCCGGCAGTCATTGACTGGCAGAGCAGCTTCCAGCTTCTAGAGGAAGGCAGCGAGTTAGGTATCTTCAATCTTGTTGATGAAGGTGAAGTTGGAGCTTTCGACGATAAATTATTAGTTGGAGCCGATACTTTACCTAGTTATCTTTCTGTAGCGGATGGTGCAATTGATGGAGTTTCAGCAGATGGAGAAGTTACCTTCGAGGAATTGCTGGCGCATTATGACGTTAATGAAAATGGATTCCTAGATGTTGCTGAGCTACCGGCTGAGTTTGCACAATATGATGCCGATGGTAATGGAGTCATTAATGGTCCTGGATTTCATGTAAAAACAGGTGGTGAGCCTGTCATTCTGGACTATGATGGTAACCAACGTATCCGAGCTGAATTAGCTTATGGCTTGGTGAGCGTACTGGACTTTGTGCATCTTGAAGGAAATATCGGTTTTGAAAAAGGTCCCCAGATGTTCGTTGATATAAATTCTGGAGTGCCCGGAAATCTATCTGGACTGTTCCAGGACACGGTGGGGGATGCATTCAATAGCTTACCCGAAGAAATTAAGGGTGAAACTGAAATTGCCAATGATGGCAGTATAATCACCAACCTGGATGTATCCGGTTGGATGATCGGAGCCAGCAACGTCAGTGCTTTTGTTGGTCTTGGGCTGGATACTTCCTTGTTTGAAGTGCTCCCTGAAGATCCGAGTGAGCGGCCACTGGCAGCTGCTTTAGCGGATGAGGATGTACGCCCTAATCTGACTGGGTTTGTGTTGGAGGATTTAGATATAGGCGTTACGGTCTTAAAGCCAACGATCAACGACTTTCTCAAACCGCTGGGAGTGGAGATTCCAACCTTTACTGCAGTTAATGCCACTATCCAAAACTTTGAGTTCCTCGATGGTGATGCAGGTGTTTTTGAACTGGGTGGTTCTGATTTTGAATTGATTGTCAACACGAGTAGTAAGTGGAAATTCCCAGGCGCTTCGGCTCTTGGTATCGAAGAATCTGCCATTGATTGGAAGAAGACCTTTGAG
>CAZUYZ010000235.1:0-18203 GCA_964624365.1 uncultured Puniceicoccaceae bacterium | reverse complement strand
CGCCAAATGGAACCAGTTCTCGTTTTTCATAAAACACGTCCCCTAGCCCGCTATTTGGCTCGACCAGACATATCCCGTTGTACCATTGATCTGTCTCATAGTCCGCAGCCATGTTGCCCATGAGTATCGGCTTATCAACCTGATTTACCAAATCTTCAACCCAGACTTGCATTTCAGGGCTTCCCTTGATCGGTAGAGGCGTTGCTGCTTCTGGCCACAGAATAAGATCGCTCTCTCTATCCTCGGCAGCTTTCAAGGTCAGTGTCTCCAAAACGTTCAAATTTTCTCGGGCCTTTTCATCATCCCATTTGAATTGCGGTTTGATGTAAGGTTGTACAACCGCAGCTGTAAAAAGTTCATAAGCGGAATCGCGCTGCGGCAAAGCGTGAAAAAAAACATAGATACAACCGCCCAGCAGTGTTAACCCGAGGTAAAGATCCGGGCTGAACCATCCGGACCATAAGGTGCGCTCCTTAACAACCGCTCGATTATACAAAGTCTGAGCAATGCAGAGATTGAAAAAAATAAGAAAGAAGGAAACACCATAAGCGCCGGTCCATGCTGCAATCTGAAGCACTACGGGTCGCTGCCATTGGCTCAGAGCCAATGGCGCCCAAGGAAATCCCCATAAAACCCATGAGCGTGCCCATTCCAATACAACCCACGTGCCTGCAACCCCTGTGAATGCGCACGCACGATACAAAAAAGATCGCGTTGCTATCCGAGACAAAAGTGCATGTGCCATCAGCGCCCAAAGCACAAAAAATAGAGCGAGAATACCGGATAGGATAAGTGTGCCGATCCAAGTCACATGGCGTAGCCAAATAAGGATGGCAAACCAGGCAAACCAAGCTGTGCCAAAAGCAATCCCAAGGCATTGTTTTCTTGAAGGTCGTGTGTAAAGCCAGAGAGCAAGCGGAACAAACGCGACATAGGCCGATTCAGCAAACTCGAACGGCGGAATCGATAGAACCCAGAAAAGCGCCGTCGCCAAGCCGCAAAGCGCTCCCCAAAAAAGTGAATAACATTTCATACCGATAGCAGATCTTCTGTGTGCACGGTAAGTCAGCTATATCTAAAGTCGCAAGAATGAACAGTTTGTTTGTTCTCTTCATTGTAGCCACGACGCTCCCTTCGATGAATTTAGGGTCTTGCGCTTGTCGATGGCGCCACCTTTTGTTGTAGCCACGGCGCTCTGTCGCCGTGTTCTTCTGTAATTGTCGTGTTTCTTGGAGCGTGATTTTATTGTGAGCAGCGCAGCTCGCCTGACCTGTTCTGTTGTAGCCACGGCGCTCCGTCGCCGTGCTCTTTTGTATTCGCCGTGCTCGTAAGTCTTTCCATCATATAAAACGCCTCGACAGAGCGAGGCGACTACAGCAATATCCGAAACGATGAACAACTACCCTCGGAGACCGCCTCGAATACAGTTATTTCAAAGAGTTACGCCCTTTTACTTTATCACATTCAATACGTACAAACGCAAAAAACTGCTTGCTAACTCAGAGTTACATGAAGCATTCGTCGTTTTTTGTCAGCGTGCCAGACAAGAGCATGGTGTAGAAGTAGGCCGTTATGTGATCATGCCAGATCATATTCATTTGTTTGTTCGACTCAATCAGGGAAAACGTATCGCGCAATGGATTCAATCACTTCGCTCTGTCTTAGGAAAGACATTAATTGTTCAAGGATTTAGCAAACCACATTGGCAGGAAGGATTCTTTGACCATGTAATGAGAAACGCTGAAAGTTACGGAGAAAAATGGCAGTACACTCAGAAAAACCCTGTACGCGCAGGTCTATGTAAAACAGTTCAGGAATGGCCCTATCAAGGCGAAATCAATCGCTTGAGTTCCTAGAACAAGTCTTAAGTGCTGTTGTTGTAGCCACGGCGCTCTGTCGCCGTGTATTTTGACTCTTAGCTTCCAACTTCTTTTTAAAACCATACTTGACGCATCGGGCGATGTAGCGATTTTGCATCTGATGCCACATTCCGACACTATTGTAGCGCTTTCCACACCTGTCGGTGAATCAGCGATTGCTGTCATTCGCCTGAGTGGTCCAGCGTGTACACATATTGCGCAGCAAGTATTGCAAAAAAAACATAAATTGAGTCCCCGTATCGCAAGCTTCGGTAGATACACAAATATAGACGGTACAATAATTGACGATTGTGTAGTCACTTACTTCGAAGACAAAAAATCCTTTACGGGAGAAGCTATGCTGGAAATTGCGCCGCACGGAAACCCCTTGATCATTCAGAAAATAATCGAAGATTTGATCGCTCGTGGCTGTCGGCCCGCTGAGCCAGGTGAATTTACGCGCACCGCCTTTCTCAATGGAAAGATGGATCTCTCTCAGGCAGAAGCGGTTGCAGATTTAATCCGAGCGCGTTCAGAACGCAGTATCGAAGCAGCTCAGCGTCAACTACATGGTTCAGTAGGACGTAAAATGAGTGAGTTGACAGATCGTTTGTTGGGCATAATTGCCCAGATTGAAGCCTATATTGACTTCCCGGAAGAAGATTTGCCCGATGAAGATCAGGCAGGGCCGGCACAAGCTTTAAAAAGCCTCCTTTCAGAAATATCATATATCATTGATACGCAGCATTATACGTCTATTTTGCACGATGGCCTAAAAACACTTATCGTGGGTGAACCAAATGTAGGTAAAAGCAGCTTGATCAACACTTTGACAGGATTAGATCGATCGATCGTTAGTGACTTGCCAGGCACAACGCGTGATTATGTTTCAGCTCCTGTAATGTTGGGTTCTTGGAAAATCGAACTTTTGGACACCGCCGGACTACGTCAATCCAAGGATGCAATTGAACAAATAGGTATTTTTCATACGATCGAACAGGCTGAAACTGCAGATTTTTTTCTATTTGTAGTCGATGCTTCTATGCCCTCCCCCAGTCTGCCTGATACGTTGCTATCTCGTATGAATCCCAGTAATACTTTGATCATTGTCAATAAAACAGATCTGGTTGATGATACTCAACACCAAGATTTCATGCCTGACTTTAAACACGCCCGTACTTCGCTTAAATCAGGCGATGGTATTCAATCCATGCAACAATCATGGCTAAAAATCATCGAGGACACCATTAAACCATCCGCAGTAGATGGAGTTGTGGTCAACGCCAGGCACGCCGGCCTCTTAGACCGATCTCGCAAAGCTTTGGAACTGGCTTTTGACAAAATGAAATCAGGTGAGTTGTCTGAATTAATTGCTGCAGAATTACGCGATGCTTTGGATTCAATTGGTGATGTTGTAGGTAAGGTTGATAATGAACGTATGCTGGATCAATTATTTAAAAACTTTTGTATTGGGAAATGAGCGGTGGACTTAAATTTGGGCCAACCCAGCCATACGACGTTGTAGTCTGTGGCGCGGGTCATGCAGGTTGTGAAGCAGCGCTCGCAGCAGCTCGATTAGGCGCTAACGTTCTTATGCTTACGGGAAATCTTGATACGATTGCCCAAATGAGCTGCAATCCGGCAATTGGCGGCCAGGCAAAGGGTCACATGGTGCGTGAGATTGATGCGCTCGGCGGTGAAATGGCGATTAACACCGACACGACGGCAATACAATTTCGTCTGCTAAATGCTTCCAAAGGCCCTGCTGTACAAGCGCCACGAGCTCAATGCGACAAGAAGGCGTATCAATTTAGAATGAAGCATGTATTAGAGTTGCAGCAAAACCTAGATCTTTTTCAGGCAATGGTTCAAGGCTTGATCTACAAAGACGGCCGGGTTGTTGGTGTACGAACAAACCTGGATGTTGAATTCTATGCAAAAACTGTTGTTGTCACGACCGGCACTTTCCTTCGAGGACTCATGCATGTAGGCCAGAACAAGAATCAAGGCGGTCGTATGGGAGATTTTTCCGTAGAAGGACTTTCTGGTTCTTTCTTAGAAGCAGGAATTGAACTGGAACGTCTTAAAACCGGCACACCTGCACGAATCTTAGGCAGTAGTATTAATTTCGACGACTTGGAAGAGCAGAAGGGCGATAAAAATCCAACGCTCTTTGCTTTCTATGATACAAGAAAAGAAGAGGATTTGTTCCACGTGGAACATTTTGGTCAATGTAAGCTGGGATGGTCACCTGGGACAGATCAAGTGTCCTGCTGGATGACTTATACCGGTAAAACTACCGAGGCAGTGGTAAAAGCAAATTTGTCTCGTTCGGCAATGTATTCAGGTGAAATCGAGGGCACAGGCCCACGGTATTGCCCTAGCATTGAAGACAAAATTGTTCGTTTTGCGGACAAAAACCGTCACATGTTATTTCTAGAGCCGGAAGGCCGTAACACCAATGAATGGTATATCAACGGATTATCCACAAGCTTACCCTTCGATGTTCAGTTGGAGATGCTGCGTAGCATACAAGGATTGGAGAAGGTTCATATGCTGCGTCCTGCCTATGCTGTAGAATATGACTTTGCTCCGCCAACACAGCTTTTCCCGACACTGGAGTCAAAAAAGGTGGAAAACTTGTTTTTTGCAGGCCAGATCAATGGTACTTCCGGATACGAAGAAGCTGCAGGGCAGGGCCTTGTTGCAGGCGTGAATGCCGTGCAAAAAATGAGACACGAGGACCCGCTGGTATTCAAACGCCACGAGTGCTATATTGGCGTATTGATCGACGACCTTGTTACTAAGGGGACTAGTGAGCCGTACCGCATGTTTTCAAGTCGCGCAGAATATCGCTTGCTGTTTAATCATCCCAGCGCAGAGTTACGTTTATTTGAACACGCATCACGATTAAAGTTAGTGGATGAAGAGCGTTTGCAACGTATAAGCAAAAAAGCAAAGACAATTGAAACATGGGTGGAGCGACTGGAGCGTGAGCGGAGTAGAGGAAGCACATATGCAGAGCATATTCGTCGTAGTCGTTCGCAGGATGATTTTCCGAAAGCGTTGAAATCAGAATCGCACGAAGTACGTGATGAAGTGCACTACCAAGTTGCCTTTAAAGGTTATCTGGAGCGCGAGATGAAACAGGTGGAAAAGATGCGCCACATTGACCACATTAGAATACCAGAAAACTTCAACTATTTGAATGTCAAAGGATTGCGCTTGGAAAGCGCTGATAAGCTTTCAAAAATTCTACCCGGAACACTCGGCCAGGCCAGTCGAATCAGTGGCGTTAATCCTGCCGATATTAGTATTTTAATGGTATATCTGGAAGCGACTCACTCGAATCGATCCAGGGTGTGCAGCTAAACAGAGAATTATCTGTACATTCTCTAAAATGTGTACGCGCAGCCCCGGTGCTCGCCCGACTTGAGCGTGTCGATGATGTCACCGTGTTTGATTGTAGCCACGGCGCTCTGTCGCCGTGTTCCGTTGTAATGGCCGTTTTTTGTTGTAACCCCGGTAGCTCGCCTGACCTGAGCTGTTGTAGTCACGGCGCTCTGTCGCCGTGCTCCGTTGTATTCGCCGTGTTCTCGTGTTTCTCAGTGTGCGTCTGCTAATTCAACGGGTCAGTGTCGCCCGCCGCTCGGTACAGTTTGAACTCTTGCAGATGTTTAAACCGAGTTTAAATACAAGGATTGAAGAAATTTGGTGAAAGGATTTTACGATACTTATAAATCAGATATCAGTTAATAGAAATCCAAAAACTTCTTTCACACGTACAAAAAACACGTTATAAACTTGCAAATCATTCGATGACGCCGAATTATTTGCAAAATGTGGATATCAAGATTGCAGGAAAGCTCGATTCTTACCAGCGCTAAAACACGTCCGGTTGTGGTTATTTCCGGAGCACGGCAAACTGGAAAGACCACATTGGTCAAGCGACTGTTTCCTGCTTATAATTATGTAAGTCTGGATCTTCCAAGCGAAGCTGCACAAGCAGAATCCGCACCATCGACATTTTTATCTCGTTATGCATCGCCGCTGATTATTGACGAAATCCAGTACGCCCCGACATTGTTGCGTTATCTGAAGAAAATTATCGATGAAAATCGAAGTAGGAATGGTCAGTTTATTTTGACAGGATCACAATCTTTTGAACTGATGTCTGGGATTACTGAATCATTGGCTGGACGAGTTGCCATTATGCAACTTGAGGGACTAACTTTTCGCGAACTTCAGGATGCAAATCGACCGGTTACCGTTGATTCGTATATGCTGCGTGGAAGTTATCCGGAGTTATATGAGAAACCAAAATTGCATGCGACCGGCTTTTATCAATCCTATGTGGCGACCTATCTTGAACGCGACCTGAGATCGCAATTGCAAGTCGGTAGTCTGCGTGATTTTGAACGTTTTCTAAGAGCTTGTGCGTTGCGTACCTCTCAGGTACTTAATAAGACAGAAATAGCTCGTGATGTCGGGATTAGTCCTTCCACGGCAAGTGAGTGGCTCTCTGTTTTGGAGCGTTCAGGCATTATTGCCTGTTTGGAGCCATGGTTTTCAAACGCAACAAAGACTTTGGTAAAGTCTCCCAAACTACATTTCCTGGATACAGGGCTCTGTGCATTTCTAATGGGTATGAGTACACTGGAGGATTTATACGAATCGCCGCTTACAGGAGCGCTCTGGGAAACGGCTGTTTTTTGTGAATTGCGAAGGCAAATTAGTATCCATTCGGGATGGCAACTGTACTACTGGCGTGATCGCACCAAAGAAGCGGACTTTCTTTTTCACAAAGCAGGGCGGTTCAAAATTGCCGATGCCAAATGGTCTGAGCATCCCACAAATGCTGGAAAACTGGAAAAAATTCGTAGCGAACTTCCGAATCAGACGAAAGGTGCACTTTTCTGCCGGACTTCAACTGCTTATCCCGTAACTAAGACGGTTCAAGCATTATCAATGTTTAGCGTTAAAGAATTTCTTGAGGTATAAACGCATCTAATCTGGTGGTACTTTTCCAAAGCGGTGGGTGGTCGAAAGAACTCTTTCCTAGCCCAGCAGTTGCTACAGCTTAAGTAAATATTGGTGGAAATCTAAGGCATCCAACCAATTAGTTCTTTAACGGGTTACAGGACAAACATTTATATTTTTTGAAAAAAAGTGTTGACACGAAATCCATAGAAGGAGAAACGTAGTTAAAAGTTTAAATTATGCTACTTATTAAAAAAACTAAAATAACCTTTTTTCTTACTATCATGACTGTGCATATCCTCTGTGCCGACGTTTTGACCATTGAGGATTTTGATAGTTACGCAGACACAAGCTCCATGCAAAACAATGTCACTACATTTGGAGCTGCAGCGCAGGTAGGCTTGCCAACACTTGCTACTGGCTCTGGCGCTGACAACTCCAATGCCGCTCATGTATTGTTAACCTGGGAACATGGCAATAATGCCAATCTTAGTCTCACCAATCTTAATCCCGCCGCACGAAGACTAATTGAAGGCTCCAGCATTCAATTATCAGTTCACCTTGAAACTGCTGAGGGATATTCGGCTACAGCAAATCCAACAGGTGTTAAATTGGCAATCGAAGGCGCCAATAATGCGATTTGGCAGACAAAGCCTCAATTTGCAGTGCAGCCTGCATCCGGCGCATTTTATAAATTGGCCTTTACTATATCCACAACTGACATGGAGAACGTATCGGCCACTGATGCAACACTTGCAGAAACAATTGCAAGCATCCGGAGTATTCGATTTCGATTCGAAAACGATGTCCAGGCAAACGTTTTTGAAAATGCTTATATCGACTCGGTTGTCTCAGTTACTAACCCTGAAAGCGAACCTTCAACTGGTACAATCATACAACTTGGCTCCATAGAATTGCTAGAGCGCTACGTAAATTAACCCATTACTACTTATCTTTCTTTAATGATTCTCTCAACCACGAAAAATCACTCAATCCGATACAAGAAGCTTTTTGTAGCATTTTTCATTTGCTTAGTAACCGGACTCACTGCCGCAAATGCACAGAGCATTTACAGCAGTGACTTTGAAAGCTCGGAAGGCTACATCCGGGATATTCTCAATGGCCAGAGAGGCTGGGTTTCCGATGATTCAGTCACTGTAGACACTTTTGAATCTTTTCCCGAAGCGCAGTTTGTCTGGTTACCTCAGGATGACTCGGATGCGGGAAGTCAGGTTTCCCGTGCGTTCGATTCTGTCCTGAATGATTCAATTATTTACCTGGACTTTTATATGTCTCAGAATGCTGCGTCTTCACTTCAGGATTTACCAAATATAGTCGACCAGCCGATCGCAGCACTATCCGGTCTGGTTAATCGTGGCAATGAGCTTGGAGAATGGGCGGTAGCTTATGGAGATGGCTTGGGAAATGGAGTCTGGCAATCCACCGGCAAGTTTATTCACCTTGAGGAGGATGCCGTTCCGAAATATCTGTGGTATGTATACCGGCTGGATTACAAGCACCATGTTTATGACTTCTTCGTAGACGGTGTGCTCATAGCTGAAAATATACCGTTTGTAGATTCAAGTCTGACAAGTCCGGATCAATTTGGAATTGATGCCGATGGCAAACAGGACGTCTACTTTGACACGTTCACTCTTTCCTATGATATGCCAGAGAATCTGGATCCTGATCACGACGGCTTGCTGACGACAACAGAGGACGCCAATGGCAATGGCATTGTGGATGTAAGCGAGACCGATTTCATGTCTTCAGACACGGACCAAGATGCCATGGGAGATGAAATCGAGCTAATGCATGGATTTAATCCGCTTGTGGCAGATGACTATGGAGTTCCACGGGGCAGTGTTTCAGGGCGTTTAATCTGGAAAACCGGCTTTGAAGCGAATGAAACCTTTGCCATCGGTGATTTGCATGGACAATTACTTTGGCAGGCAGACGGCGCTGTCAAAGTCACCACGAGCGCTTCGCAACAAGGCGCTCAATCCATCGAGTTAACACCCAATACAATTCCTTTTGAGAGTGTTGCTCAGCATTACTTTGGGACGGATGGCATGGACCAGGTCTGGGTCAGCTTCTACGGCAAGCTTTCTGCGGGTGTACTACCGAATGTAGACATCCTGGATCCTGCTATTGCTGGCACTTTCAAGCTGGATGCGACTGGCAATTTGGCAGCCTTTGACGGCGATCGAGACAGATGGTTAGTGGACGATACATTGTTTGATTCCGGTTATTTCAGTGACGGCGACTGGAAACATTATGTCGTGCATTTGGACTATTTGCATCGGCAATGGACTTTAATTGCCGAAGGTGGAATCGTGTTTGAGAATATTTCTTTCGATCGCCAAACACCTCGGGAATTTAGTTACTTTAGAGCGCGTCAGTTAAACACAGAGCCTGCTGAAGCATCCGCTTACATTGATCAGCTAGTAGTCACTGATACCGAGCCGGAAGGACTGGATTTTGATTTTGATGGAATCACCAATCAGGACGAAAGAAGTTTCTCCGATTCAATGGGGCTGGATTTATATAATTCCGATTCGGATGAAGATGGGATTAAAGACGGATTGGAAGATTTTGACGGCGATGGCAACAACAACGCAGACGAATTTGCCCGCGGCCGCTTACCCACCTTTTCGGATGCGGAAGTCGATTTGTATGTGGACGTAGTATTAGGCGATGATAGCAGTTACAACGGCCTGAGCGCGACACCAGGCAGACCAACCCTGGCAGACGGCCCCAAGTTAAGCATTGCATCGGCATTGATGGTTGCTGAGGACTCAGATACAATCCTGCTTCAGTCCGGCACGTTTGATGAAACCACCTTAACCCCAAACAACAAAAACTTAACCCTTCGAGTAAACGGTCCGGTAACCCTACGTTAATTGAACATAAATACCTCCACAGATAACACTGGTAGTGCGGATAGCGCTTACACTACATACCTCGCGCCACCCATGATCCGTTTTATCTGTGGTTAAAAATTAATCCATCCCATGAACACAATCGCTAGACTATCCTTCAGCCTGCTAACCCTAAGCCTGACTTTTACAGCCAGCGCCGACACAATTACCGTGGAAGGTGACTTGGATGTAAAAGGCACACTAAAAATTGACAATTCTACAGTGGAACTGACTGATTCAGAAAACACACAGTCTGTTGATCTGTCCACGCTGGCAACACAAGATTATGTCAACCAACAGATTTCGAATGCGACTCCTGAGGTTGTTTTGCTGGACTCAAGTTCCTGGACGCTGGGTTCAGGTAGCGCCGACACGTTTAACCAAATCGGTCTTACCGCTGAAAATGAGAGGGTACTGGCAACAAGTCCTTTTGGTGATCAGGCGGTCATTTGGGAAGCGAGACCGGATTCAACTGCCGGTGAGGACGGAGGTTTGTCAACTATAGTCGCTATTGATCATGCTAAAATGTACCGTTTTAGTGTTTGGCTTAAAAAAACAAACTCAAATGACGGAACCATTTACTTTGGTACGACTCGCACAACTGCCAACGAAACAGAAGAATCCGTGCAGGGTCTGGATGGCGTCGTAATGGAAAATCCATATTTCTGGGCGGGTGATTTACCGGAATTGGATAAATGGTATTTACTTGTTGGTTACGTGCACGGGAGCAGTGATGCATCGACAGTCGATTACGGTAAGATGTACGACGGAGAAACCGGGGAAACCATTGCTAGCTTCACCGATTTCAAGTTTCAGACAAGCAACACAAGGGCAGGTTACCGCGTATTTCTCTACAACGATTCCAATACAGATGACAGGCAATATTTTTATGATCCACGCGTGGATGAGGTAAATGGCAGTGAGCCATCGATTGCCGTCTTACTGAAAAAATACGACACCAACATCGTCAACAAAGTTACTGCGAACACGCTATCTACAGAAGATGCATTTGTTGAAAAATCGATCATTCTGGGAAACAGCAACGCAATTAAGCTTAATGAAGACAACGCTATCGTTACCGGATCGTATTTGGGCAGTGTCAATCCGTGGACAACACTGCATCTCCATAATCCAATCGTAAATAATTACTTTGCCTCCGCAGATAAGAAATTTTCCGTAGAATTCTCCGGTGACTTAGCGAGTCCTAGCTTGGACAAACTTTTTGACGGTAAAGTCCATCAATACGAACACAACTTGCTAAATTCGGGCAAGACAGCCACGATCAAAATAGACTTCACTAAATCAATTTCCCGCATCACTTATACGGAAGGGAGCCTATTCATCTCATCTCACTTCAAATCAGAGTTTGAAGTCATTGGCGCACGCATCACGAACAAAGACGATATAGTAACCGAAATTCCCGCTTCTGGAATAAGGACATTGAGGACGGAGGTTTACCATAAGGGAATTTGGGAGATACAGATACCTTACGCCGAAGCGCTCTTACACGCCAAAGCAATCGAAATTGATTTGCTGGGCGCTAATCCAGAGGGCACAGCAACACCGATTGCCGAAGTAGAATACTTTCTCAGGTCTTCCTCCACAACGGAGGCATCCGGTTCACTGGTGACCAAATATCATCCGGAAACCTTATATGAAACGCTTGGTTTTAAAAATGCGGCAGGCGATGAAACGATAGCCCTGAATGCTGAAACCGGCAATATCGATCTCGCAGGTGTGCTACAGATGGAGAGCAATCTCGGTTCAAATGCTCTGGAAGGCTCTATCCGCTTTGGTGACGATGGTAGCGGCAGCAATGACTTTCTTGGCTATGTGGACGGCACATGGAAATCGCTCACCCAAAGTGGAGGAGGTAGTGGTGGAGCGGACGGCGCCGATGGAAAGGACGGCGCAACCTGGCTGGCCGGATCAGGCGCTCCGGAAGATGCCAATGGAGCTGATGGCGATTTGTATCTGGATACTAACAACGGCGATTATTACGTAAAAGCCTCAGGCGCTTGGGGCGATATGGTTGGCAACCTCAAAGGCGCCAACGGAGCTGACGGAGCTGACGGCTTAAATGGTACTGATGGTGTGAATGGCGCCGATGGTGCTGACGGTTCGAACGGAGCAACTTGGTTAACCGGAACCGGCGCGCCGGACGATACCGATGGCAGCGACGGAGACCTGTACTTGGATACGACCAGTGGCGACTACTACGTCAAAACTTCCGGCGCCTGGAGCAGCTCAGTAGGTAATCTGACCGGCCCACAGGGCGTTGCTGGTCCGGAAGGCGCTCCCGGAAAAGATGGTGATGCTTACTTTTCGGAAAATCCGGATGGAGATATTTCGCTTGCCTCAGCCAATCTTGGTCTGGGTACGGAAACACCTACAGTCCGTTTGGATGTTGTCGGTGATGCAAAAATATCCGGAGCATTAACTGTGGACGGTTCTTTGGTGCTTAGCTCTAGTCTGGGCGATATCCCCATGTATAGCCCGACAGCGCCTTAATTAAAATCTCCACAAACGATGCCCCCCGGCCTTATCCCTAAAATGCAGTTTAAATCTCAACTAATTCCAAGTATACTCTGTTGTGTAGGACTTCACCTGCAGGCCGCCCCTGTATGGTGGTCCGATTCTGATTATCAGTTGATTGATAGCGCAAAGACAGCAAGTGACAATGCCCTGGTTGTGCAGGGACAAGCCAAGCAGGCATTTGCTGCGTCCAAAAGCTACTTCGATGATGTATTCATCCAGTTTGACGGCGCCGGGGAAGATATAGACACATTATTTGAGTCAAGCTGGTTCACAACACCAACGTACGATTATACGGTTCTGTTGAATGGACAGTTAAAGTCACTGGCGCATCCATTTTATAAGCGCTTGGATGAATTGGGAATTCCTTTGTCTTTGGTTGGTTTTGAGGCGGGCTATAACGAACCATTTCCATGGACGGAAGATGATCTTTCGGATGATGTGGATTACGCTCCTGCTTTAATTGGACAAGTAAAGCATGTTTTTAGCTTTGATTTGGATCTTAGCCAGGATGGTGACTCTATACCGGATTGGTGGGAATATGTGTTTGGAACAGATCCGGAGGTGGACACGGATAACTCGGCAACTGATTCAGATGGAGATTCACGTACAGATAGTACCGAGTACGCAGAGAAAACCGATCCTACGGACTACTATGACGGCGCTTTGCCCACATTGACGATTGTTTCGGGAGATAACCAGCAAGTAACTGCCGATAGCCCGACTGCAGATCCGATTGTTGTCCGAGTAGATAAAAATTCAGTTCTTTTATCCAATGCGCCGATTGAAATTTCATTGGACCCACTTGGTTCCGGGGCGTTCTCTGTTGGGGAGGATTCGACAGGATCGAGTCTGTCCGCACGCACGGACGAAAACGGAGAAATTTCGGTTGCTTATAATGCGGCTTCTGACTTCGAAGGTTCCGCAACTATTGATTTTCTTGCTCGCAGCGCAAGCAATGAAATCTCTATTCAAGCGATCTTAACGGTGCTTAGAGAACTTTCCTTTTCTTTATTTAGCGGACGCAATCAGACCTATGTTTATAATGGCATAGCTACTTCAGCTACCGGGCGTAATGATTCTGGCCAGTTACCAGGTCATACAGATCGAGTGGTCGATCAATTTTCTAAATTGTCAGGGTTGCCGAATGCAATTGCTAAAATGACGGCAGGGGAGGATCATGTATTGGCGCTTACAACCAATGGATTGGTTTACGCTTGGGGTGATAACTTTTTTGGGCAGCTGGGCCTTGGTGATTTTCAAGGGCGTGATACCCCGACTTTGATTGCAGCTTTGGATAATGTGATTGATATTGCCGCAGGCGATGGGTTTAGCAGCTTTCTTGTCGATGATGGCGCCGGTGAGACAACCGTCTATTTGTCTGGAAACTTAAAGGATGGGCTTAAAACAGGATCTGAATTATCAAACCTCCCTATAGCCGCAGGCCAGACGTCACATCCGGGCGTAAATCAATTGTCCGCTTCCGCCCGCCATTTGCTCGTTTTATGCGTTGATGGATCTGTATGGGGTTGGGGGCAAAATCAATTCGGACAGATCAACCCGGCGTCAACAGCTCATTATCTATCCGAAGCAACTCAAGTTATTGATGCTGGAATCAGTGCGATTGAAACGTCTCCGGATAACTCTCTTGCAATTTCCAGTGACGGTGCACTCACAGCATGGGGAAATACTGCATTTGATCAGCTGGCATCGGGAACATTGGATCCTGAAACCGGCATTTACACTTTTAATGAGAAAGTGACCCATGCCGCTTCGGGTAATGGCGTCATTGCTTATCTGGATATAAGCGGCGCTCTGATGACTGCTGGGTTGAATGACTCTTGGCAACTTGGACGTAGTACCGGAGATCAAATAATTGCCTCAGCAGCAGCTGTCACTCTCCCGAAAGTAGATGCAATTACTTCGATTGCTTCTGGAGACCGACACTTTGTTTACCTTACAGAGGCAGATGAAATCTACGGTTTTGGCGATAATAGTCAGGGCGCTCTTGGAATGGACGCCATAGAAAGAATCGATTCGCCCACTCTGCTGACCCCAAATTTTGATTAAACTTTCTACTTTTTAATATATACATGTTTTGCACAAAAAATAGCCCCAACAGCAAATTGAATTCAGTATGGAACATATGGTATTCAAGATTCCGGATGTGTCTTGTTCCACTATTTACAATTGTGCTTTCCACACCATTTTTTGCGGTGTTTGGCCAAACAACCTGTGCAAAAATCAAGTTGGTTATAAAACAGGAAGTCACTCTGGAACGCCAAGCTTTTGAGGCGGAATTGACTGTCGCGAATGGGTTGCTGATTCCTTTGGAAGACTTACAGGTAACCGTATGGGCTCGAGAAGCAGGAAGCAGTCAATACCTCAGGCTTGAAGCAGTCGATGGATTGCAGTTTTTTAGAAATAGCGACCCCAGCGAGATCTTTTTCTTTAGCCTTCAAGATGAAACAGATCCCATTGACATTGCTGCTAATGGTGAAAAGACCTTCACCTACCTACTGATCCCCACTCAGGAAGCAGCGCTGAATTCCGAAGGAACAGCCTATGAATTGGGCGCCGATATTAGTTATACATCCGGAGGTGAAGATACCGCTCTTTCGGTGGAACCGGACACCATTTTGGTTAAGCCGCAACCGAGCATTAGCTTGGAGTATTTTTTGCCGAAGTCTGTTATCGCAGATGATCCAAACACATCAATTGTCGAGACTGCTGAGCCATTTGATTTGGGTTTACGTGTCGTTAATTCCGGCCATGGAGCCGCAGAGAATTTACAGGTAGAGTCCTTTCAGCCTTACATTGAAGAGAATGAACAAGGGCTTTTGATCGAGTTTAGGGTTTTAAGCAGCCAAGTGAATGGCTCCGAATCCATTCCCGGTTTTACCGTAAACTTCGGACAGCTTCTTGCCGGACATGCGGAGACGGCTTCCTGGCAAATTCTGTCGACCCTATATGGGCGTTTTCTGGAAGCTAAAGCCAGTTTTACGCACTCGGATGAGTTGGGTGGCAGCATTACATCTTTAATTGAGGAGGCGAAAGTATATCGTTTGGTTGGCTCGGTACAGTCCAATGCAGATGGAGTGCCCGATTTTCTTTCGCTCGGAAGTGGGTCGGTCAGTTCACAGGTAAACGGCAAGGCAAAGGCCGAACCGGAAGATTTTGATTTGGATTTAAGGACTGCTGCGTTTTTGAACCTTCATCCATCCGGATTACAAGGCGATGGTTCGGTGAGTACCGTTGATAAATTGAACGTCGCTAATTTTTCAGCTTATTTAGGTAATGTGTCGCTGAGCGGTGACCAACTGGATGTTCCGATTGTAGATGCGCCACAGGGCGGCGAAACTGCCTACAGTTTTGTCCGCGTATTAGATCCTCGTAATAATAACTACAGCATCCGATCGGTTGTACGTACCGATGGCGTTGTGCTAAATCCGGCAAACTACAGCTTATCAACGGAAATTAAGGAAGATGAAGCGGGCGGTATCGACGGGTTTGAGTACTTTATTGACATCTTCGATATTGGCAATGCCAGTGGTGACTTGAGTTACAAAGTTTTCTATGGAGCCGCGATTGAGAAAAATCAGGCGCCATTTATCGTTCCCTTGCCGGACTTGACACTCCGTGATGGAGATGATCTCAAGCTCACGATCGAAGCATTTGACCCCAATGGAGACGCAGTTGCTTTATCGGTCCTGGGAGAAAATTTACCAACCGATGCGTCGTTTACAGACAACGGTGATGACACAGCTACCTTTGAATGGGTTGGCGCAAGAACAGGCTTGGCGCCTCTAACAGTGATCGCAAGCGATGGCGCCTTGTCCTCTACCGATACAGTAACCATTACCGTGTTGAGTGCAGAAACAAGTCTCCGGGATTGGTTGGAGTTACACGGCTTGAGTTTAGATACCGAGACACTTGAGTCTGATCCGGATAACGACGGATTCAGCACATTGCTGGAATATGTATTAAATTTGGATCCACTGCAGGAGTCGCTTAAAGGACTGCCTCGAGTCGTTACTGAAATCGTCGATGGGGTCACTTATCTCGCTTTGGAATGTGATGTGCTAAACAGCATCTGGGAGTTTCAGGATGATGCGAATCCATTGGTCGATCTAAAAGTGGTCGTTTCTTCAAATAGCACGGCAGATCCTTCTGCATGGACTCCTTTGGCGACAAATCCATTTGCAAGCCCATCGCCCATTCCGGGTATGACCAGGCTCCGCTGGCGCGACGATACACCGATCGCGAGCTTCCCACACGGGCGCTTTATACGTCTGCAAGTCACGTATGATGACAGCAATATAGATACGGAATTATGAAATTAGAAACTTTCAGAACAATAAAGCTACTTTACCTGTGCGTCTGTATGTTACCGAGTACGGTCGTATGCCTTTATGGTCAGACAACCGCAAAGGCATACTCACCTCCTTTAGGCGGTATCGAATTGAGTGCAGGAGCATTTCGGGAAACGCCTATAGGCATTCCTTTACATCGTACGGCAGTTATCATTGCAGATTTTGTCGAAGTGGCCGCTCCGCTGGTCGACGATGAAGGCAATTTTGTAAGTTTAAGATTATTTCTCGATCGTTCGATTGGCGCTGCCGGTGAGTACGACCCGGATCCGAATACCGGGCTGCCATCTCACTACCTCGAAGTAGTTACCGGATCTGCATCCGGAGAACGCTTTCCGATTGCCGGTAGTGGAGACGATTGGGTGATTATTGAGCAAGAGCCGCAGGGAACTTTGGCCGCCGGTTTTGATCCGAATGAAGTGCGCGATCGTGTGCGTATCCGTCCATGCTGGACACCGGATACATTGATGCCTGCAACGGAGGCATCAATATCTGCAGAGTCCGCTGTTTCTGCAGATCCGATTGAAATGCGCGATAAGGATGCCCTTCTATTACCTGGCAGAGAATCAGACACCCAGCATGTGCTGCGCCGTTTTAATGACAGTGCAAATCAATCGTATTACTGGGCAGAGTGGAGTGGTGATAACGGCTACTTGATTGCCGACGACTACGGGCTTATGCCCGGTAAAATCGGCTGGATCCGCAGAGCGTATGCAACTGATGTCAAATGGACAGTAACTGGCGATGTAACGACTTTTGGCGCTACCTGGGCGATTCCATTGCCGGCTTCAGATGGAGTATTGGAATGGCCTTTTTCCCTTACAGAACCAGAAACTGTAACCCTGGATTCCAGTGGTCTTAAATCGATACTGAGACCATCCGCATCAGCCGCCGAACGTGTGGATGAACTGGTGATTTGGGATGAATTAACAGGATTTTATTCCCAACCTTCAAAACGGTTCTACTTACAAACCGCTTCGCCGGAGCCCATCTGGAGAGAAGTTGGCGATAACACGACTGATCAGGGAACCTTTAAACTGGAGCCCGGCAAAGCCTACACCCTACGTCGCAGAGGAGAGTGATTTAAATGAAACAAGCATCTTCAATTTTCCAATACTTACAGCTTAGAATACAGTGTTCAACATTTGCTGTTGAACGTTGGATGTTCACAGCACTGTTTCTACTTTTTCCGTTTGTCACATGCACGCAAATTTGGGCCAATCCGATGCAATTGGAATCCATCGACCTTGGCGCGCTGCCTGTTGGAGAAACAACATCGCTTACGATAACAGTGCCGTTTGCAGGTAAATCTCAATGGATTACAGGTGTGGAATCATCCTGTTCCTGTTTGGTTGTGGAGCAATTTCCTGAGACGATGGAACCGGGCGAGAATGCTTTCACCATTGCATTTACTCCGAACGATGCGGCCCCATCAGAGGTTGCTTTAGCTATTTCGGCGCTGGATGCAGAAACGAGTCAGCAGATTGCTTACGATGTTCCTATTGCGGTTGTTGGATTAGAGGTCACTCAATCCACTG
>CAZUYZ010000234.1:0-8496 GCA_964624365.1 uncultured Puniceicoccaceae bacterium | reverse complement strand
GGTACCGCCGGATGGTATCACATTGAAGTCCGTGTCTAATCCATTGCCACCCAGCACAACGCTGGTGCTCGAAGTCACATTCATTTGCGTGCGCTCTCCGGTCCAGGTAAAGACATCTGTCTCACTATAAGTACCACCAGCAATGGCCATACCAATCACTGCAACCCGGTTACCTGTAAAGGAGATGTAAGAGTCATCTGCGGACGAGAAAATCAGTCCGTCACTACCAACGACTAAATCATCACCGGCAGTAATCGATACGTAAGCGTCTGCCTGTAGAATGGCAGCATACGGGGAATCGTCGCCTTCAGTCGGATCGGTGTTACCGATCAGCACGTCACCGACCGAATCAATGATCAGATGCTGATCCGGGCTGTCCACCAGCAAGCGAACGTTTGCAAACTGAATATCTCCCTGACTGGTTACCCGCAGAGAACCGGCAAGTGTAATGGTTCCATCTACTGCCAGACTTTCCTTGGCGGTAAAGATCACTTCCTCATCGGTCAATTCCGGCGTGGCAAAGCTGCTTTCGATGACACCTTCAATATTGATATGCATTCCGGATAGCAGAATGAGCGCGCCGCTCTTGATCTGACCAGACTGCTTGGCAACCGTCAATGTGCCTTCGATGGATTCAATATCAATGAGTCCCAGCTCCGGATTACCCTCGCCGACGATGCTGTTAATAAACACATCGTTCAGACCCTCGATGTCAATCGTTCCACCGGGTGACACTGTTGTCAGTGTGGATGTGCCGTACGTCGTAATACTGGTCTCGCCGTTAACAATATTTCTACCGGCTGAAATAAAGATGTCATCCTCTGCCTTGATGTCTCCGTAAATAAACAGTGAACGCGTTGCATAAACACGCACATCCGCTCCCTCGCCGCGAGCAACCAGTGAACCGTAGAGTTCTCCATCTGTGCCCAGATTAAAATCGATGCCACCGGAAAGTGTTTCAATCAATCCAGTAACGGTCAGGTTCAGATCCTGTCCACCAACGGCGCCGCTTCCATTGAGGAACCGAATACCTTCATAGCCGCGCAACTTGCCGCTGATAGTTATTTCGCCGCCATTGTTGCCCTCCGAAATGATGTTTACTAGTGAACCTTGCTGTGACGCATCGACTGTGTAAGCCGTTCCACCACTGGCATCGCCGTTATTCAACTGTACAAAGCCAAGAGCCGCATAATTCGTCGACGCTGCTTTCAATTTAAATTCAAAATCGCTACGTAGCATCAATCGGTTACCGGCGCTCAACGCAACTTCCAGTTCCGAAGTTGTTTGATTCGATCCAACTGCCGGACTGCCACTAACCGATTCGATTACAGTAAATTCGTGGTTACTAATCGCGTTGTTCAAATCGGCGACTAGGTCAGCCAGTCCGTTGTTATCCGCAGTATCGGCAGCAGTGAGCAGGACATCACCCGCCAACTTGTGTGTGCCCAGATCAATTTCCAATGAAAGGACTACATCGGCAGAAATATCACCCCGGGCAAACTCGGCAAACAGATCGGCAACGAGTTCGTAGGTCCAAGCCGGAGTTAGTATGTTTACATCTCCAGTACCACGTAGGTTGATCACGCTGTCTTCCAATTCGGTAACCAGGCGTGCGGTACCAAAGAGCACTAGCCCCTGACCTTCCCAAGTTGGATTATCGCTGGTTCCATTGATTGGATCTTCGCCACCGCGAACATCAATCAAAGAACCTGCCGTTAGTGTGCGACCGATACGAATCTGATTGCCTGCGGAGATATACAATTCGGAATCGCCACCGAAAGAGTTAACGATAGTTCCGAGAGTGAATCCTCTGGAGTCTTTATAGGTAATTAGCTCACCACCGACAGCGATCACCGCACTCACCACGGCATCCTGCTCGGACTCGATCGAAACCACACTGTCCAGATTATTGGTAACGACACGTGCTGATCCTGGCAGACGAACTCCAACACCGGTAGGTCCATAGGAGCCACCGATGATGTCAATCCGCTCGGATGCCTGAAGTGTGCCACCGACTTCGACCGGTTCATTGTTAATATTAACTGTCTGACCACCGATCCAGTTCTGGCCCGTTGCTTCAATCCGAATCGTCGAAGGCTCATTGCCCCAGGTTACAATGCCGTCGGTACTGCTTCCGCCGGAGAGGATACCGCCCATCATCTGCACATTACCATCCGCGAAGATAGTAACAGAACCACCACTACCATCGGATGTGATGCCACGGGCAACAATGCCACCATCGGTCATCACGACCAGACTCAGATCATTGTCATCAGCTCCAGGTACTCCAGTGGTAATGCTGATATCCTTCGAAGCGAGAATCGATGTGGAGACAATCAATTGCTCACCCGCAACAATCTCGATGGATGAATCCGGTCCGGCCCACGCAACGCCTGTTTCGGTTACATCGCCACCGGCAAGCGTCAGACCACCCAGAGTAATATCCTGACCTCCTTTAACAGTGATCTTGGTGCCTGCTTCCGCAGTAGTCAGATTCGTAGTCGCATCGACCCAAACACTATCGCCCTCTGCATTGGCGCCACCAATATTAGTATCATCCAGTTCAAAACCACCATAGACGGTGAGATTGCCCGTTACATTTGCTGTGCCTTCCAGATAGACCCAGGTATCAGACTGCAAGGTCAGGTCGGACGAAGCTCCCAGCAGGTTGATCGAACCGCGAATGATCATATCCTCACTATTTTCGAAGACGAGATCAGCTTCATCATCCAGAGATGTAATCGTTCCGGTGAGCAAGAATCCGTAACCACGCTGGCCAAAGAGCTTGTGCTGCTCGCGGATATGAATCGCATCAAAGACGCCATCGCCCTCTTCATCCAGAGCGTAAATCAAATACTCGTTTTCACCATCACTGACTACCCAGCGATTATTGACCAATTCGGAAGACAGACCGGGCACCGCCTGATTGGTGTAATCGACACCTTGAATGAAAGTTGTGCGTAGTGGCGCCAGCGCATTGTCCGCATCGTAGTAAACATCGGATGTGTATGGCGTATAACCAATGGCTTCCGCGACAAAGACTTTTTGCTCATAACTGAAGTCAGCAAACGGTGTACCGGCTATCGGCACTTCTACTTTACTCCATTCGATTTCAGCATTGGTATAATCAGTGCCTTGGACAAATTCGATACGGAACTGATCCGCCATTGTTTCCTGCGGATTGAACCAGACAAGACCGGTGTATTCGAAATAACCGAGACTGTTGGCGACTTTACGGCGCTGGCCAAAGCTCAATTCCTCAAAGGTCGCATCATCAGCCGGAGCATCTTCAGAACCCCAATCAACAGAATCATTCTGATAATCGGATCCTTCGGTAAAGGATTCGACAAAGCGGGCCACACCCGTCTCATTCGGATTGAAGTACACGGTACCGGTAAATTCATTGTAGCCAAGCTGCAAGGCAACAACCTCTTGCTGCGCAAAGCTCAGTCCGCTAAATGGTCTGCCGGCAGAAGGTGCAACCACTCCACCCCAGTCGATCGCTGCAATGCTAAAGTCGGGCGTTTCACCGCTAACCAGTTCTGTAACCAGTTGCTTGCTGCTTACAGCATCCGGATTGTAGTAGACTTCGGCAGCATCGACTAAAGTATAGCGTAGGGTTTCTGCGACACGCTGCTTCTGTGCTGCGCTCAGAACTGCAAATGGTGTTCCGGTAGATGGTGTTCCGGCATCAGCCCAATAGATATCTTCGTTATTGTAACCAGGCTGTTCACCTTCAAGGAATGGTTTATCGAAACCACCGCTACCATTTGGAATATGGCGGATTTGATTATCTAAATCGACCTGGTAGTTGTAGTAGAAGCCACCGATATCATCAAATGTGTAGCCCAGGTATTCAGCAACCCGTGATTTTTGCTCAGCAGTTAAGGCATCAAATTGTGTGCCGGCTGCCGGCGCCCCGGCGCTGCCCCAATCAATATCTTCGTTGCGATAATCCGTTGGCTGACCTTCGACGAATTCAGTCACCACTCTCTTGTCTACAGGAGCATTTGGGTTGTAATAAACCGGCCCGGTGAAGGCAGTGTAGCCAAGCTCGGACAACAGGCGATCCTTCTGAGCGCTGGTCAGACCACTAAACGGAGTATCGGCTGCTGGCGTTGTAACACTGCCCCAGTTGATAGCGCTGTTCTGATAATCCGGCAGTGTTCCTTCGGTGAATGTGTAGACGAGACGTTTGCCAGGCGCTGCATCGGGATTGTAGAAAATCAGTCCACCCTCCTCAACTGCATAGGTATCGTAACCAAGGAATGTGGCAATCTGTTCTTTCTGCTCATCGGTCAAATCAACAAAGCCATCAAAGTTGCCGACTGTTGTGACGGTTACTGAGTTGCCCAGATTCAGATTGTTGTCCTCGAACAACATGCGCAATGCTTCCGGCAAGGTGTTATTGCTCAACGCTGCCAGGAAGGCGCTGTCAAAATTGACGGTCTCTGCAAGTTTCCTGCCCAGAATCAAATCGAAGTAGTCCGCATAATCAAACAGGGAACTGGTTGAATTAAAGATCAGATCGCCGGAAGATGTGATTGATCCGGAAAGTCTGAGCTCTCCGTCAGAATCCAGCAGAATGGAATTGCCATCACCGGTTTTCACTGGAGTCGGTATACCGTCAATGTTTTGGAATTCAGCGCCGGCAGTAACCGCGCCACCACTGTTGATATGCAGATAGGAACTGGCATACAGATTAATGGACGAATTGTCCTGACGGGCCGCAATAACAGCAGCATTCAGCACAATCAGACCTGTACCGGCATTCATATTGACACTCGAGTTGACTCCTTGGCTACTAACGACACTGGCAACTCGTATGCTCGCATTTGTATTTACCTCAATGCGTGCGCCCGGATTATACGTCACGAATTCACTACCGATATCGGATGTGAAACTATTTGGCCCCTCGTCAAAACTAATCAGAGAGCCTTGGCCAGTAGTGTCCGTCACATCGATTGCGATCAAATCGTCTGCACGTATCCAGCCACTAAGGATCATTTGCTCACCAACAGTAAACTGGATCACTTTCGCGGTCACACCGGAATCAGGCGCGCCCAGAGGATTGTTGATATTGGCACGGTTAATTTCCACGAGATTAGCGTTGAAGCTTAGGGAATCTGTCCCCTGCACATCACCCACTACGTTGATACGACCACCGGCAAAACTTGCATCGTCACGTAACTTAGCCAGAAGAGTCACATTTTGGGGGAATGTTTGCAGTTCACCTGCTGGAGTTAGAATTGGAGCGCCATCGGCATCGACCAGTATCTGCAGGTAACCATCGAAGTTGATATTTTCCAAATCACCGATCGTCATAAATGTTTCACTCGTACGATGCCCGATGTAGATGTGACTAAATCCGTCAGCGAAGGCATCGACATCGCGCATTGACAAGTCAAAGGAACCATCCGGACCATTGATGGATAAGTCTGTGCCCGTTGAGCTTTGTCCAGCAGCACCAATCTTGTAGGATGCATCATCTGAAGTTGCACGTAGAGTCAACTCGCCACTACCAATGACTGTGCCCTGTCCAGCTCGCAGATCCATATCATCTGCCAGTATGCTAATATCGCCACCACCAACAGTTTGAATAACACCGGAGCGATGGGTGAACATTGAATTCTTCGCGGCAAGTATGACATCGATTTCTCCACTAGCCGTGTAGAGCGCGCCTTGTGGGTTATAATTGCGCGTTACCTGCAAGCTATCAACTTCACGAATAATAATGTCGGCATTATCGCCGGTGGACTTATTCACTACTGTTAGCAAATTAACCTCAGTATCGATCGTGCCGATGATACCATTTCCATAAAGAGCAAGATGTCCACCGGGAGAAACAAAACGCATGTCGGTAATGTTGATACTTCCAACTGCATCGATTGTCAGACCTGCTGATCCCCAATTATCACCGTTAGCGCTTACACTTTGCAGTACTGCTCCACTGGATGAAGGATCGGTAATTACCAACATGTCCTGAGTATCATCCAAAATGAATCCAAGCGCACTGTGGACGATGCTATGATCTCCCAGAATGTAAGGTACAGCTGAATCAACGGTAACGGCTGCTGTATCGTATCCAGCACCACCAACCAACGTTGTCACACCTTCTGTTAGATTGATCTCAACATGATCATCTCCATTACCGCCACGAATCGTATTGGAACCACCATTAATAGTAACATGATCGTTATTATCGCCGCCTTCTAGAGTGACCGCAGAATCAGAACCATTGATGATAAACGTATCCGTGCCACTGCCACCGTTAACAAAGCCCTGAACATTTGTAAGTGTGAGGATATCATCGCCACCCTGAGTATTGATCGTGGTTTCTCCACCGCTATCATAGACAAGCTCTCTTGCATCCGAACCACTGAATAAGTCATCACCGTCACCTAGGTAGTAAGTATATGTTCCTGAAGGCGGGATATAATTATCGTTGTCATCGTAGTATCCATTACCTGCAAGTGTGTACAACGTATCATCATCGTCTCCCAGTCGGACAACACTGCCGCTGCCAGCGCTGAGCAAAATAACTGAGTCTCTGCCTTCACCCATATCAAAGTCGACAACGCTTTTCACACCCCCACCAACGAAAATTGTGTCGATATTACCACCGGCGCCAACAGCAACGATGCGCTCAACTCCACTGAAAGTCACTTCTTCACCCAGTGCTTTAACAACGATGTTTTTACCGGTTTCATCGCCTTCAGCAACATCAATATTGTAGGTCTCTGAAGTGATATCCGTATAAAGTTCACCGCGACGATAACCTCTTGGGCCCATATTCAGATACACAGTCGAACCTACCTGTTCTGCAATGACCGGAGGAGCGCCCCAACTCCAGGTTTTACTGGTTGAAATAGTTAATCCTAAAGCTGTCACAGAAATATTGGCGGTCACACTGGTTAGAGTCATCTCTAAGGCTGCATCAAAGCCTGCCAATGTTGTGCTCAATTCAAAGAAACCCATGTCAATACTGATGTCTATAGAACCATAGATTCGACCGAATATAACTACCTCGCTCGGAAGATTGGCAAAGCGGAACTCAAGCCCTCCCCTGAGTTTTATAATCGCTAAATTCAAACTAAAGTCGATACCTCCGGATATATCAAAGTACCCACGAGAATCGATGTACCCACTAAAATTAACCGTAACAACGCCAAAGAAATCTGCTGTTGCATTCAGAGAAAGACTGAAGAAATCGCTCTGCAGTACCATTCTACCCTCCAGTTCCAGTTCAAAGAAGAGTAGGTTCATCTTACCGAGTACATACACTTCGAGTGTACCGGCACTTAAGGTGACTAATTCCGGCTCATCCGACACTTTATCTGCTGCTCTGTCATACGTATAACGGAGTACCTGCTCGTCCGTATCCAGCGTATTGATGTCTAGTGTAAACAAGCCAGTAATGCCGATTGGCCCGACGCCCAACTCGCCCGCAAGTAGCAAACTGCCGACTAATCCAAACTTGTCTCCATAATAAAGGAACAGGCTACCCGATGCAGTCAGAACACCCAGTGAACCAAACTCTATCTGCGCATTCACAGAAAGCTTGAAAGAACTTTCGCTCAACTGGAAGTAGAAATCTCCCTCCAGTTCAAAGATGCCCGCCAGGGTTATTGTACCTTCACCACTGAACACCACATAGAACTCAGCAGGCCCTTCGCTGCCGTCGACTTGCGGCGCTCCGGCGGTAATGACAATTTCATTATAACGCAAGCCGTCCGGATTCGTTGCAGCATTGTATCTAAATTCATCGGGAACTTCATAGACGTATTCTTCTCCCGAGGTATTTAGATAGAAGTTAAACTTCGCGTCTATTTCAACAACACTGGCGATATCGATGCCTCCAGTTAGCTCCAGATTCATTCCGAGTCCACCGCTGTTGATCACCATCAGTCCACGCGCATTAAACTCAAACAGCGGGCTGCCACCACGACTGGATGGAGGAGCGCCCAGGCTGGCAGTTGCGTCCACGAAGATCATTAACTCATCGGAAGACAGCCGGAAATCAAGGAAGCCATTGAGATAAACCAGATCAAATACATTCAGTAGAACCTGCCCTGATATACGTAGATAAAGCTGATCAAAGTCCAGGAATACGGGCTCGTCCGGATTACCAGTATCAACCGCATAACCTTGTTCACCAAAAGATTTCTTAAAGTCGATAACGTCGAAGCTAAACAAATCTGCAAAGCTAAAGGATGATCCATCGAGTCCGATGCCAATGTTCATCTGGAAAGTAAAGTCATTGACCTCCAATGTAATATCATCAATGCCCACCAGGCCTGCTGATTCGAAGGATATATTAGCGGCCAGGTACATACCCAACTGACCGGTTGTAACTACATCCCCAAGAAGCGTTCGCATAAACGCAAAGCCACCATCCAGATTTTCCAGTGCAATTCCGAATCCGACATCATTTGGCGTGTCGTCTTCGTCAATACGATTGTTGCCGTTGGTATCCTGCCAGTACGGACCTGCACC
>CAZUYZ010000233.1:0-3337 GCA_964624365.1 uncultured Puniceicoccaceae bacterium | reverse complement strand
CACAATTTGGACGGTATCGTCTGCTTTGGCTGGGATTGTTATGCCAGCGCTGCATTAATGGGTGCCTGCGCCGAGGCGGATGTCTCGTTGTCGTTTCACAATCCCTACGAAACCATTCTCTCTGAATGGATACGCAAGTAGAAAGTCCAATAAGTCGATGGACATCAACAGATTTGGCTGCGTTAAATTTGTGATTCGTCTAGACTTTGATATAGATACGTACTGTCAATGGGCAAAAGCAGGTTTGCTCCATTTTTCAATGGGTTTGGTTGTTGATGATTATTTTCTTTGGCAAAAACAGTTTATGGGCACCAGAGCCTGATTGACTGTAGCGGCAGCGAGTTTCTGTTCATCGCGCAGATAGATTAGATAATCGAGCACCTGAGGCTCCGAGAGCCGATGCAGTCCGATGCCTTTGGATTGATAGAACTCACCGATGCGTTCGACCCACCTGAGGTAAGTCTTCCGGCTACGGGCTGAGTACGCTTTACTGTGGACATGCGCATAAAAGAGCGCATACGCTTTGGATTGTTTTATTGTAACCATATTCGGACAGGTTGGCAGATGCTGACCCCGCCTGGAACTTTTAGTTTGTCTGAATAACGACCACCTTACAATCCTCCACGCCGCGCAGCGGCCTTGTTCAACCAGTCGGACTAGTGCTTAGTCAATTTTTAATATTAGGATAAACTGACTTGAGCTTGCAGCGGGCATCTTTGACCTTCATTCGCCAATCAACTCCCTTCTGCCGACTATTCACATCCTCTGACCAGGCTCGTGTTTCTTCTCGAAGAGTTTCCAGATCCCCGATGCGCCTTCGCCCGAGGCACTGTCGCGTTAGCGAACTTAACTCGTTTTCGGCGATATTTAACCAACTTCCATGCTTGGGGGTGTAGCAAAACTCAATCTTTTCAACGTAAGCACGCGCACGATCGGGGGCAAATGCTTCGTAAAATGCACCCTTTGTATGAGTATTCAAGTTGTCGCATACAAGGACTACTTTCTCGCTTTCCCTGTAGCGATTATCCAACAAAGCCGCTATTTCTTCAGCCCAGTCGATTTTGGTTTTACGCTCTCTGACACGAACTTCACGCCAACCAGCTAGGGGTTCAGTGAACATAAATATATTAGCCGTTCCGGCTCGTTCATACTCATAATCGATTCGTTTTGCATGGTCTCTGGTTTGCGCCAGCGGTGGTTTAATCTCCTTAATCAACTGGACGGGTTGTTCATCCATACAAATAACCGGCGCCGACGAATTGTACGGTTTCTCATAGATATCCAGGACTTCTTCCATGCAGGCGGTAAATTCTGCATCGTTTTCGGGTGGAATCACCCAATACTGAATCTTTTGGTTGGTCATACCGTTTTTTTAAATGTCTGCTCAAAGCCCTGCGTTACCAGTCGCTGGCGAATGTTCTCAACTGTTTTGATTCGACACGAAAAGGCTTCGGCTATTTTTGCATCCGTCCATTTGGGGCTATTGGCATCTGCTTTCAAAAGAATTTGAGCCCGTCTGACTTTCTGACTACTGCCATCAAGCTTTTTGATCACTTCATTCAAGTCATAGCGTTCATCCTGGCTCAGGCGCACAACATATTTTTTCTCCATTAGATAATCCCTTCTGTAACGACATAAGTGTCACTGATAGGAAATACCCTGATAAATCATTGAAGGTCAACCCTATGTTTTATTCCTGACTAAGCACTAGTCAATCCGATTAGCGCGCGCTTTAATTCGATAAGCTCTTGCACTTTGTTCTTCACAGGTCGGGTGCCTATCCTCTAGCGTTCTACGAAAAAAGAATGACAGCAAACCAATGGATCCCAATCTGCTTATTTATATTGGATATCCCTATCTTCCTTTTTACTGGACGTCTTATGTTTGGAAGCTGGTCTGGTTTCTGGGAAAGTTTTAAATGAATCTGATCCCAGACATTTGGTCATTTTTCAGAGGAAAGTTTGGCCAAGACTTCCATGGGGAAATGAAAACAGAATTATTCATATTTACATGTATAGGCATTTGGGTGATCGAAATCATCATCGTAGCCAATATCCTTTAAAATAAAGAAAATGAGTAGGATGATCACTTGACCAATCAAAGCCAGTTGAATCGACTGGTAGGACAAGTCGGTAGTATTCAACTCCGTTACGCTGCGCTTCATTGCGTGATACACCTCTAACGTTCGGCTGAATATTATAGTGAAATTATTGAAAGGCTAAAGCCAATTTAGATAATCAATTTGAACGATAAATATTATGGCAGCAAAGAGATCAAACTGGACTGAAGTAAAAAAGCAAGTTACACAGCTTGAGCAGAAAGAGATTATAAAGCTCTTGGCAGATCTTTATAAATTGAGTAGCGAAAACAAAAGGTTTTTTGATACTCGATTTGTGGAGTCTTCCGATTCATTAAAGCCATACAAGAAGATGATAGAATCAGCATTATATCCAAATGTGATGCGAGACGAAAATCCAGATTTTAAATCGGCAAGACATGTAATCTCAACCTATAAGAAAGCTGGAGGTAGGCTTGAAGGACTTGCCGAATTGATGATTCTTTATGTTGAGACAGCAAACAGATTTACAGTTGAATATGGTGACATGTGGGAGCAGTTTTATATTTCGGTAGAAACCATGTTTGAGAACTGCATCAAGCAATTAGAAGTTTTAAAGAATAATGGCATAGGTATTGATGGTTTTATAGATCGATTAGAAGAGGTCGTAATCTCAGCGAATGGTATCGGTTGGGGTTATTATGATACTTTAAAGGAGTTGTTTTATGAAGCTTATGGCGAATGAAATATGACATTAAAGTCCACACTAGATCGATGGCCGAACAAGTCGGTGGTATTCAACTCCGTTAAGCTGCGCTTCACTACGTGATACACCTCTAACGTTCGGCGAAAGTAAATTCAATGAATCCTACTGAAAAAAGAATATTGTCATTAGTCAGGATGGACTTGAAACCTCAATTACGATTTGCATCAAGTCCACTGCCAAAATTTTCAGATCAAATTGAAACAGAATTCTTCTTAGTTGGATTTTATCCATGGACTTTGAAGTATGGCGAAACTACATTTAAGGAATTCAAAAAAAGTATTAGAATTGAATTTGATATTGAAGTTATCTTAAAGAAACAGATTCGTAAGCTTTTGAAACAAGATCGCTATAAGCTAGACGTTACAGCATTATATGACAAAAGTTCAACAAGAGTTAAATTTAAAGAGATCAAGTTAAGTGATGAGGATTGAAGGTGTAGGCGAAACAAATCCGAAATCGGGTAGCGAGGGGCATTAACTCCCCCCGCTCCCACACCACCTGCCATGCGGATCCGC
>CAZUYZ010000232.1:0-2579 GCA_964624365.1 uncultured Puniceicoccaceae bacterium | reverse complement strand
GGTACTCGACGCCAACTTCAACCTGACAACTGATTCACCATTAATCCCCTTCGCCTACACCGGCAGAGAATGGGAACCCGAAGTCGGCATGTACTTCTACCGCGCACGTTTCTATGACGCAGAACTCGGGCGTTTCATCTCCCGTGACCCGTTGGGGCTTGGAGGTGGTGATTTTAACTTTTATGCGTACGTGCTCAATGACCCGATTAACTGGTTCGATCCGACTGGGGAATTTAGACTCAGGCAGTTTATTGCAGGGGTGGGTCAAATTGCAGGTGGAACATTAGGGGCAATTGCCTCAAGTGCAGTTGCAACCACTGGAGTTGGAACTGCTATAGGTGTTGTTGGTGCCTTATCATCAGCTACAGCTATAGTTGTAGGAATAGGTAACGTTGTTGAGTCATTTACCGGGGATAGTGCTACAGAAGGAGTTATGGAAGGCTATCCTTCCAGCTTGGGTGGCTTAGCAGGACGTGCCATTGGAGGAGAACAAGGACAAATGATTGGGGATACTGCAGAATCTGTTATTAATGTTACGTCAGGTCTTAGGAATGCCATAAAAAATGGTCCTGGTACTCTCCTTGAGGACACAAAACTGACTGTAGATAGTCTTGATACTGTAAAAAAGCTTAAAGATACTGGTGACAGTATTTCTTCTACAAATGAAGGCTCTGAAATTAATACGGAACACTAATTTAGAATTATGAGTAGTCTTAAAGATTTAAAAAGAAAGATAAACATTGGAATAGGATTATGCATAGGGGGCACCATACTTTCATCTTTGGGTGGCGTTTCAGATTCGGTATATACATTAGTTTGTGCAATAACTGGTCTTATTCTGGTTATTTTGGGATTTGTTATTGTGATGCCAAATACAAAAAAGCTTAAGCAACTAAAATCGGAATGTAATAAGGGAACTTAATTGTTATGTTCTTAATAAAAGGTGCAGCAAAAGAGGTCGGGTCACGCATTCTAATAGGCTGAAAAAGGGATATGTCGTAATGTTTGCAATTTTCCAATCCTTAGCCGCTTCTTCGCAATGCGCAAGGGGCCACTGGTCTCCACGAACTCTGGTTCCAATCGGCCGCCCCGCCCGGCTCACTCCGCCGCGGAGCCCCCTGGCTATTACAGGTTTAGCCGTGCTCCCCGCCCAACTGCATCTTATGTCCAATTTTCGCTTAACGGCTGGCTCACAGTCTGTGACTGCTCAGACAACCAGCCTGCGAAAAAGAGACATAAGAGGAAGTTGGGCGATCACCCGACATATTAGCAGGGGGCTCCACTGCTCCATGATCCGGTCGAGTCTCCGGTGTCTACGTTCGGAGTTGCGTCGTCTTTTCAGTCAGACTCCGTATCGGTCGAGCCGATACTTCGCAGCATCTTCAAAACCCCCGCGCCCGGGCGCCCATACGCGTCAACTTAAGTGAATCATAAGCTATTGTTTGATGATGCTCTATGCGATAGCTTCGAACATCTCATGATAGTTCAATCGGGTTCTTTTATCGTAGCAACAGTACCTTTTCATGGCACTCTCATCAATTATCGGAGCAAGCAGGCATTCAAACAGAGCTGCGGCTCGTTCAGGATGTTTTTGAAGTTGCAGCGCGGCGGCAAAGAGAGAACCGAAGTGGCGTTCCCACGCGGCGGGACCGACAACCTGGCCGATTACGCTAACGGTTATCTGGATCATCTGAGAATACGCAACTACACAGAGAGCACCATTGAAGGCCGCCGCTATGCACTGGATGCGTTTTTACGCTGGTGTTGTGAGCGCGAACTGATCCGCGCCGATGCAATTACGCTGCCGATCCTTGAAGGATACCTGCGCCACGTACACCGCTACCGCAAGCCCAACGGCAAGCCACTGAGCAACAGTGCACAACGCGGCCGTATCGGTGCAGTGCGTGAACTGTTCCGCTGGCTTTGCCGGGGACATCACCTGCTGTACAATCCGGCCAGCGAGCTGGAAATGCCTCGCAAGGAAAAAAGTTTGCCCGAAGAGCCCCTGAGCATCGGGCAGGTCGAAGACATCCTCGGACAGCCCGACATCAGTGACCTGCTGGGCGTGCGTGACCGTGCCATGATGGAACTGCTGTACTCGACCGGAATGCGCCGTAGCGAGTTGACCTCTCTGGAACTCTCCGCCGTCAATCAGGAACGCTGCACGGCACAGGTGCGTCAGGGCAAAGGCCGCAAAGACCGCTTGGTACCGGTGGGAGCGCGTGCGCTTAGCTGGTTGGAACGCTATCTGCTTGAAGTTCGTCCTTTGCTGACAGTCAGTGCCAACGAGACAGCGCTGTTTCTGACCAGCTATGGCGAAGCCTTCAATCCGGACGTGCTCAGTCGCAAGGTCTCCAAATACATCAAAAAAGCCGACATCGGACGGGGCGGCAGTTGCCATCTGTTCCGGCACACGTGCGCAACGCACATGCTCGAAGGCGGCGCAGACATCCGCTTCATCCAGCAACTGCTTGGTCACGAGAAACTGGAGACGACGCAGATTTACACCGAAGTGAGCATCAAGCAGCTGCAGGAAGTCCATGAGCGAACACATCCGGCACAGTAAAATCGGGGTTGCA
>CAZUYZ010000231.1:0-10992 GCA_964624365.1 uncultured Puniceicoccaceae bacterium | reverse complement strand
TGCACTAGCACAGAGTGATGGTGGCGGACTGGTCTCTATTGCCGATGCATTCACAGAAGCGGATATTAGTTATCAATCCGTCATTGACGTTGGAGCTGGAGCTAGAATCCGTGCTGAGAATGATATACTTCTGGATGCTGTCAGTGTAGTTTTTGCTGGTGCCAGTGGTGACTCCAATTCCGGCGGCATCGGTTCTGGAGCTTCAGGCGTGGCTGATGTCAACATTGGCACGGAGGAGCAACGTGCATTAACCCAGACCAGAGTCGGCAGTGGAGCTATTGTAGAAGGTTCAAATGTAACCTTAAGAGCACGCACCAGCGGCCTAAATGTCAATGTCCGCGCAGTGGCTAACTCTGGTGGTCTTGTCGGAGTTGCAAACACATCGGCAACCATTGATGTATATGATGAAGTATCTGTAGTCTTAGCCAACAATGCTGGTATCATGGGAGTCAATGTCAACTTGGACGCCAATCATACAGGAGTGAACATGAATTCTGCCGCTAGAAGCTGGAGTATTGGCTTCTACGCAGGTGCTGACTCAGAGTCGGGTATTCATTATGACAGCATAAATACAGTGTATGCGGGTATCGGCTCTGTGACTACGGCTTATAATTTACAAGTCAGTTCAAACCAGTCAGTGAGTCAATTATCCAGAAAAGCCAGCGCTAAGGCTTTGGGGCTCTTCGGTAGTGCTGATACTGAAGAACCCGGTGAAAATTTGGCTCGGCGCACGATCAATTGGAATGGCGGCGTTTCCTTCATTGTCGAGCCTGGCCCTCAACTCCTGATTGATGGAGTGGGTACAATTATCACAGCGGATCGGGTTACTGTCAACGGCGGCAAGGGCGTTGGTCAAAGTGTTGCTGGCGATGCTGAAGTTGTCCTCGATTCCATTAGTAATAATGAGACCGGTAGCGCCATCTTTACCGTAGGTGATACCAGCGATGCCCCGGATGGTGAAATTATCGGTAGCGGTGGATTCTTTAGTGGAGGTTCATTTTATAAGGAAGCCACATTTACTAATCTAGCCGATAAAGCTTTTGTTCTGAAAGATTTCAGTCTGGCCAATGCGACCATAGTGCCACTGGTGCGACTGAATGCGCAAATGGTAACTTTGAATGCGAACATACGTAACACTGCACCTGCCGGAAGTATTCGGGCCGACTTTATCCAAGGAGGTAATGGGGATGTTATCATTGATGGTCTGGTCAACAATCCAGTCGGGTTAGTCCGTATCGAAAATCAAAGAGGTATGATCCGACGTACTGCAAACGGCATCCTCCGCGCTACCGAGATCGTTCTGGATGCGAATGGTGATATAGGTACTGCCGACAATCGCCTGCTGCTGGAAGTCGTAAAAATTGCTCTTCGTGATACGGACATTGATATTGTCTCTGGTGGCGAAGTCTGGCTCGATATTCTTGGACGTTTGCGTGCGCTAGAATCAGAACTGCTCATCGCCAGCTTTGAAGGTACACGCATCGAAGCTGTCGGTGATACGGACATTCTGATCCAAAGCACTTTACGCGAAACCACACCGCTTGGCTCAAGCGGTGGCGTCGATGTCATTGTTAATGGTGAATCAAGAATCGGTTATATCAACTTCTTCCGCCCCGACTTTGGAGGGGCTTCAGCACCACTGGACTATCGGTTCTTTGCGGATACAAGTATTACCGAGTCCGTTGATGCAACTTATGAAATCGGCCTGATCGCCGGCGCTAATATTCGTGTCGAAGCGGTGAATTTCTCGCCTGCTGATCCTATTGTCAGTGTCACTGCCGGTACCAATCATGCCGATGATGGCAAAATCTTTGCGCTGACCAATGGAGATCTTGACTTTAACGAAACAGCTGGAGACTTCCGTATCGAGAAAGTTGAATCTACTTCCGGTGATGTTACTCTATTAGCTAATGGTCGCGAAGATGGTGGTGCTGATTTGTATGATTTGTCAGTTGTCGAAGGTATTACTGACCTGACCGTACCTTATGTGATTGGCAACAGTGTGACTCTGGGTGCTACTGGCAATATGGGTACTCTGGATAACTTATTCACATTTGATTCTCAGAATCAGGCTGCGGGTACAGTTGCCCTGAGCGCTGGCAACGGCGTGGATGAAACGAACGTCTATGCTGTGGAAGTTGCCGGTGATATGGCTTTGTCATCTGCGTTATCCCGCAACGGTGATGTTCTCCTGATCACTCTGTCCGGCGGTATTGTCGATGTGGATGATCCTGATGTTCGTGACCCAGCTGATTTTGCCAATGATGTGATTGCAGATATTCAGGCACGCAACATCGACCTTCTAGTTACTGGAGGTGGTATTGGTGATGCTGCCAATGCTCTGGAAATCTACGGTGCTGGTAATAATCAATTGATTAACAATGGCTCCGATATTGATCCCCGTGCATTTCCTGAAGAGGGAAGACTGGTTGCACGGGCAGATGCTGGTGGCATTTATTTGTTTGAGACTAGCGGTGCAGTCAATGTTCTGGAGGTAATTACTCCGACAGGTGATGTTGAAATCACTGTCAATGATAGCGCTCAAAATGGCATAGGCGCCAGCGAAGACATTAATCTGTTTGCTACTGGCGGCTCTACTATTTTGGGTGAGGCAGTTGCCAGCGCCCGCATCGATGCATCCGGCACGGTGACTTTGATTGCTGGTGACAACATTTACATTCCCATGAGTAGTAGCATCAATGCGGTTGGCAAGTTGACCCTGAAGGGTGATGCTCAGGATCTTGAAGATTCACCAACTGATCCTGAGGTTGGCTCTACAATTACTCTAGCTGGTACCCTTGTCGCTTCCGAACTCGAAGTGTCGGGAGGCCGCGACATTGACTTTATTGAGATAATAGCTGTCGACGGAATGGCTAATATAGATGTTGCCAATGTGTCAGGTGAAGATGGCGCAGATCGCTTCTTCATTCAGTCAGCCAACAATAAATCCCTGAATGTCAGTGGCGGGGACGGTGCAGATCGTTTCTATGTGGCCGGAAATGCTGGTAAAGCACTGTTTACCCAGGAAGGTTTCTACGATGATGACAGTGGTGATTTGTTTGATTTGTTAACCGGTACGCTGTATTCTATAAATGCAAACCTTACTATCAACACTGGTGCTGCTTTGAACACCGTAGCAGATGCAATTTACATCAGCACGGGCGGCTCTACCGAAGCGTTGACTGACGGAGTCATTGCGCAGAATACTCTCACCGGTCTCGGAATGAACGGATCCATAACCTGGGTCACAGATGTAGATGATCTCGATCTGCTAATAGGTCTTGGGCAGAGTGACGATGTTCTGCAGGTTAAAGATCTGGCAGCAAATATAGCGCTTTTTGTTCAGGGACGCGAAGGCAACGATAATCTTCAGGTCGGAAATGACGCTGGTTTATTGGACGGCATCAGCGGTATTGTTGGTTATCTCGGCAACGAAGGAGAGGACCAGCTAAATGTGTACGGTTCATCGGTTGCTGGTCAGGAAGGTCAATTAACTGCGATAGGCGTAAGTGGTATGAATATGGGACGTAACAACCTTCTGACGACTCATAACGATGTGTTTGGTGCTGGATTTGATGTAGATGATCCCGACTATCCGGCAGTAATTTACTATGCAAGTCTCGTCGATGGCGAATTTACTGGCAGTGTAGAGACGGTTCACGTATGGCTTAGTTCTGAAAATGATCAGTTTGCAATTGATAGCATGCATGAGACAGTGACCGCCTACGTGCACGGTGGTGATGGCGACGATCAGTTGACGATTACCAGTACAAGCACAGGTCTAAATCCGGAAAATACATCCCGAATTGATTATATTGACGGACCTGTTCATTTGTTGGGTGATGCTGGCAACAATGTTATCATACTGGATGATTCCGGTGACGATAATTCAAATACCGGTGTCTGGGGCGGAAGTACCATAAACGGCCTCGATATGACCGGGTCTGTGAACATTGGAGCCAACGACACGATTGAAATTCGCCTTGGAGATTTGGGGAACACTTTCTATGTGCCGAGCATCACTGCCGGATCTACTGTCAAGCTAGAGATGGGCAACGGATTCGATACGGTTCATGTCGGCTACACTGCTGGCAATGAAGCGACTGCTTCACTCAATGAAATTCAAGGCACTCTTGAAATTGACGGTGAAGGTCCAGAAGCCAAGGATCGCTTGTACTTGAATGACCAGAGCAATAGCGTCGATCAGACCTTTACCATTACCAATGATTACGCAACGACGACCGCTACTCGTACGTTGGCCGGTACAGGTGTTGAGTGGCCATTAGATACGACTACGATTACGCGTGCTGGTAGCAGCGGTGAAATCCGCTACCGCACGATGGAAGAGGTTATTTTCAAAGCAGGTCAGGGCAGTGACACAATTAAGCTGGAAAATACCCATCGCGAACAGAGCAGTAGCCAGGGCCGTGCTTCTGCGTTTACTGTTATGGCAGGAGCCGGTGACGACATTATCAAGGTGGGCGCTCAGGTTGTCGGTGGCTATACACTGGATGGCTTTGTTCTGGATACAGTTGCTCCAACCATCAACAGCGTCAAAGGTGTCGCTGTCATCATAGATGCAGGCGAAGGTGATGACGTTTTGCATTATCTGGATAATACCAGTGATCAGGACACCAGCCTTGCATTTGCTAAGCGTGAATTTGAAGAACTATTCCCTGAATCCACGGCAACTTATCTGGAGTATTACACCGAAATTCTTGGTAATGATCCCGCTGTGGTTCCTTATACCATAGCGTTGCTTTCCGCAATAAATCCGGAGCCTGGGCAACCTGTTAATGCACCGATCAATGTCAGCGCCCGTCTAGTCGAAGGCATGCGTGTATCCCTAGGTGATGGCAACGATGTCCTACAGTTGCTCAATGGTGTTTTTGATCATGATGTTACAGTCGATGCTGGCGGGGGGGACGATGTACTAAATATTGATGACAGCGTTGACATGCAGGACAATGCGATCGTCTTTAATGGCGAGGCTGGCAATGATCTTGTGTCTGTTGACTATGAGTCTGGTATACCTAATGGTGCATTGAATCTGACCTACAACGGTGGTGCTCATGATGTTGCCGGAGAAGGAGACCGGTTCCGTTTCAACGGGGACGGCATTACAACTGGCGGTGAATTCCGTCCAAGCGATGAAAATGCGGGTGGCGGCGTAATGCTTATCAATGACAACATTATCACATTTAGTGGTGTTGAGCCTCTGATTGTACACCGGTTGCCTGAATTTGATGTTATCGCTCCAGATGGGGTCTCCAGCGATCTTACTCTGGACAATATTACAGTGAATGATCTAAACATTCCAAACCTGGTGTTGCAAAATGTCACCGTCGATGGAGTGATCACTTGGACACGACAGGGTTCCAAGCTAGATATGAGTAGTCTGCAAGCCTTCGGGCCTAAGCATATTGGCTATGCCATGGCGGTCAATGGGGACACACTGGTCGTCGGGGCAGAACTAGACGGTACTGCAAGTGGTGCGGTTTACGTCTATCGCTGGAATGCTGGTGTTGGCGGATGGAAACAGGTCGACAAGCTCACTCCAAGTGACAGCGATAGCGCCGGACAGGAATTTGGTGCCTCCCTTGCGCTAACCGACGAGTTTCTGGTTGTGGGTGCTCCGGCAGATAATACTTTTGGCGAAAATGCCGGAGCTGTGTATGTCTTTACCCTCGACACTGCCAGTGGTAGCTGGATTCAAACACGTAAAATTACTGCTGATGATGCAGCTGCGGGCAATCGTTTCGGTGCCGCTGTAGCGATCAGTGATATTTCGATAACCTTTTTGGGTCAAACAGGTGAATTTGAGTCTGTTGATTCGACCAACATTGTGATTGGTGCGCCTGGCGAAGACAAAGATAGCGCTTACGTCTATCAGCTAGGCACAAACAAAGACAGTTGGTTCAACGTCAGCACGTTTACACTGGCCGGAGAAGATGCTGACGATTTTGGACGTACGGTAGCTGTTAACTCTGACAATGTGATTATAGTTGGTGCGCCTCAATCCGATGAATTTACCGTGGATGCCGGGGCCGTTAAAGTTTATAGTCCAATTAATAATTTAAACTGGGAACTTCATTCAACGCTTTCTGCTTCGGAAGTGAATCCTGGTGAAGCATTTGGCTCAAGTCTGGCAGCGGAAGGGAATCGTATTGTTGTTGGTGCGCCTTACTGGGATGGACACAGTGAAGAAGGTGTTAATGATAATGCTAATGTTGATCAGGGCCGGGTCTTTGTATTTGACTATAACCCGGCTCGCGAGTCCTGGGATCGAGTTGCGCGCTTGACGGCAGATGACGGATTGCCAGCTAGAGAGGCCGCTCTGGAAGGTTTTGCCGGTGATCAATTCGGTGCTTCCGTAGCACTGAGTGCCAGTGCTGACTCACGAGGTGGGCGTTACGTAGTCGTTGGTGTCCCTGGTAAAGATGGCAGTCAAGGCCTTGATCTGGGCGCGGTCTATGCATTCTACAATTTGCCAGATCTTGGATCTGGTCTGGGTGACAGCTGGGCACGTGCCAGTGGCGTCAATGGCAGTGGTCGTCTAAGTGCTGCAGATCCGACGCCGGCAAATGCGCCAATCGGTGATCCGGCGCTTGATCAATATCGTACCGCAGATCGCTTCGGCACCACTGTTGCCATTAGCGGCAATCGCTTGCTGGTGGGCGTTCCTGGAAACAATGAAGATATCAGCTTGGATATTGGTGGTTTTCAGACATTTATTGCTGACAGTAACTTACCAACGTTAACGGATGAAAGTTTGTACGCTGAATTGCTCAAGGATGACTGGAATTTAACTCCGGTAGAAAATACCAGCAACTTTGGTGCTCGCTCTCACTACGATCCAGCCAGTCGCACTCTGTTCGTAATTTCGACGGGCAACAATACCATTACCACTTATCGCGATGAGGGCCTATATTGGCTGGCATCAACGGTTATTAGCCCGGAAGGTGACAGCACTGAATTTTCGATGGATGTATCCGACGACGGCAACACTCTGGTAGTTGGTTCGCCAAGTGTGAACAAGGTATTCACCTATGAATTTGACGGTGAAAACTGGTCAGTTAATCCTACTGCCACGATCAATGGTTCCAGTTATGGCAATGGCCGCTTCGGTTCTTCTGTAGCAATCAGTGATGATAGTAGGCTTATAATTGGTGCTGAAGAAGCTGTGATTCAGTACTATTCAGCAAATCGCGAAGGTACAAATCACGAGATTAACCTCGGCACAACGGGCGTCGCGCATGCTTTTAGATTGTCAGACAGTACTTGGGATCATTTCCGTTTGCTGATGCCAGAGGCAAGATTAATGAGCACGTATTCCAGCTCTCTTGTGCCGAGCCAACAGTTTGGCGTATCAGTAAGCTCTACATCTACTTTATATCCAGGGAAACCAGGTATGCCTGATCAGACATCTTACCGCTATGAGCCAAGCGGTTGGAACAGAGTCTCTATTTCAGGTATCGGAGAGCTTTATCTTGGTACTTACAGTTTTGATGATGGGCCAAATGGTCTTACTGGTAGATTGGCACCATTAATGAAAATGAGAGTGCAAGATACCGACGGCGGACTTTTTGATGATGCGAGTGATAATACTTACACCAATAGTTCGCCAAATTCATCGCTTAATGTAAGTCTGGCAAGTAATATCACAGATGATATCGAGCGCGTTACTGTTACAACATTTTCAGGACAACCGTTCAATTTCAAGATAGAAAATGAAACGTTCAATGGACTTAATGGTGCTCGCTGGGGTGCGGACTTAGAGATAGAAGGCGATATCCTCTATGTATCAGCACCTGGCAAAGATCGGGTCGCAGCCTACGATCTTAATAGCCTCAACAGTCAATCAAGCTGGTACGCATCTGTGATGAACGGCAGCTCAAAGGTAATTGCTAATAATAATGTTTTACGTCCTATAAATTTCCGCGACGGATCAAACTATGGTGATGCTCAAGGAAGTAACGCTACTGGCTTGTACACCTCCGGTAGTAGCAATACCGTCGTCAAATTTTCCACAAGCTTATCCAGTTTCAACGCTACGATTTCATCGGCAAGTGTTGGCGGCGGTGATGTCAGTGGTCTGGGGCAACAGCAGGGAACTATTATTGCAAATGGCCAGCAGGCTCTGTTGGGGGCTCCAGATGCTTACGGTGCGGCAGGTGCTGTTTACCTTATGTCTAGCAGTGGCTCCTGGACTGGCACAGCGTTGAGACCGTATCGTTTCAACACGACTCCGGGCGTAAACGCCATGGAAATCGATCCGACAACTAATCGCAGATTTGGCTCTGGTTCTGCGTTGATTGGTGAAGGCCATTACATTGTAGGTACCGCGCAGGATGAGATAGTGTACAACTTCCGTCAGCGCGGGCCTGGTTTTTCACCTGCAGATACTGCGGGTATAATCGCAGCCGGTGTATCGGATAGTACCTTCAGTTTAGGTTCGGATGCAGCCACGGTATTGCCGGCACGGATCATTACTTCCAAGCTAGGCACAGCAGTTGCGATTGATGGCAATACTCTGCTGTTGGGTGCTCAGGATTATGACAACCGCGGCACCACTCTGGTCTTTGACTACAATGCGGAACTGAATGATTGGGTCTTGCAGGCTGCACTGGAAGTTCCAGGTCTTAGCTTGAACGCTCAATTTGGTGCCAGTGTCGCTATCAGTGGAGATCTGGCACTGATCGGAGCACCTGGATCCGAGGGCGGCGACGGCGCTGCTTACCTATTCCAACGTCTGGGAGAAGACTGGACTCTGAGGGAAGCATTTGCCGGTGCGGCAAACAGCTTTGGCCGCTCGGTTGCCATCGATGGTGACACTTTGGTAGTTGGTGCTGAAAACGCAGTAGCTGTCTACAAGCAAGCCGTAGATCTCACTCCGGGTTCGGGTGCGGTTTTCTGGGAGGGTGGCAGTGGAGATGCCTACATAAACGGTGCTGGTGATTTCGGTTTTGATGTCGCTTTAGACAATGGCACTATCCTAATCGGCGCTCCAGATGCTAACGAGGTTTACGTGTATTTGGAAACCAGCACTCCAATTGTTACTGATGATCAGTGGGGCGGTGCTCCTGAATTGACTCTGCAGGTAATCCTGACCGAGGGCACAGTAGGGGATCAGTACGGGCATTCGGTTGATGTCAGTGGAGATCGTATCATTGTCGGTGCTCCAAATCAAAGTGTCGAGAATGCTGGCGGCATATTGGTTGCCAATGTCGGCGCAGCATACTTCTATCAGCGCAATGGCACTACCTGGGAAGCTCCGGAACGGGTTACTCTAAGTCCAGCGATTGTCCAATCCGGTGATCTGTTTGGCTCAGCAGTTGCCCTCGAGGATGAGCAGGCAGTCATTGGTGCCTACGGTCGCACAACACTTTCTCTGGGTGGTGAGGAACCGGCAACTCAACAGGGCGAAGCTTATTCTTACAGACTCAAGGAAATTGGTTGGCAACTCGAAACCACCGATCAGACACTTTTGGGTAGCGACTCCCTTGCTGGGGATCAGGTAGGTTACGCAGTCGATATCAGTAATGGCAGAGCACTTTTGGGTGCTCCACAACTAGGTGGTCGCAGTGGCGGTATTGATACCAACGGCGCTGGCTATGCGTTCGTCCGCATCGTTGGTGAGCCGACTTCTTTTATTGCTACAGTTGCTCAGGATCTACTTCTGGAAGGGGCAAATGCGAACATTCTTAACGGTTCGGTGAATGGCCTGGTCACTCCTGAATTTACCTTCTTTGATATCGGGGATGTCTTTTTGACCACGGGTAGCCAGGATGATACCTTTACTATTGCTGCAGCCGGTCTTACAGGATTTGGCCTGCACTCGTTCGGTCTCGATGCTGGTGACGGGGATGATGCGTTCATCACATATTCTGCAAATCTGACACCTCCAGCTGCGGGTAAATTCGTCGAAGTCAGTGGCTTTGTACCTGCAACAGAAGTGCTGTTTGTCGATTCACGGGTATTGGAACCAATCATATTGATCAATGATCTAGAAAGAGACGTCAGTATTTATGCGCTGGATCCTGAACAGGATGGCATTGTGCAGATTGCAGACATTCTGGCTGAACGTAGTCAGAATGGACTGACAACGGAGGCAATGCACATCTTTTCACACAGTGATAATAGTGGTCAGTTGTTGCTTGGTAGCAGCGAGTTGAATGCAACTAATCTGGACGGTTATAATGATGCTCTGGCCACATGGGGTTCATCGCTTAGCGATATCAAGGATATTTTGTTGTACGCCTGTAATGTTGCCGCAGGTGCGAACGGACAAGACTTCGTGAATAATATTGCTTTGATTACCGGAGCAGATGTAGCAGCTTCAACCAATGATACCGGTGCTGCTAATCTGGGCGGTGACTGGATACTGGAATTTACTTCAGGCACAACGATCGAAGCGGGCTTACTCTACCAGCCCGAAGATCCCAATGCGTATCAATATTTATTGGATATACCAACGGAGATGAGCTTCCCGGGCAATTTTGATACGGCTCCGGGGCCAGTTTATGAAGCACTTCCAGGCGGTGGTTTTGATTACGGTGGCGGCGCTGGTGATAATTCTATAAGAGCAGAGGGCAATGCCAACTGGTATCTGGAGGATGGTTTCTTACAGGGAGCCAACGGTGATTCCATGTCCTTTTCCGGTGTGACCAGTGCTGAACTGATTGGTGGGCCGAATAGCAATAATATCGTTGCTACGAACTTTGACGGAGAGGTCACTATTGACGGTGGTGATGGCGCAAATAATCTTAAATTTGATGCGGAAACGGTACCTTTGGGTCGTATACCTGATGAGCAAGCCACTATCACCGGTACTGAGGGAGCCGATCAAATCGTGGTGGGTGCTGATGAAATTCGGGTGAACGATACGATCGTCCGATACTCCGGAACAAATGTACTATATATTGTCGGACTCGGCGGAGATGATCAGATCAGTATCGAGGAGGGTACAACAATCAAAGTCATTTATCTGGA
>CAZUYZ010000230.1:0-10213 GCA_964624365.1 uncultured Puniceicoccaceae bacterium | reverse complement strand
CTTTCTTGACGACATGTTCACGCTTTAAGTTACCCATACCGCCTGCAGCCATTATGGGTTTGTGATAGCCACGGTGTTGGTTGTTGTGAACTAGTTGCAACGTTCGAAACATGCCACACAGTTGCGGACGACCAAATTCGTTGCCAAATGCGGCGCCACCAACCGGACCCTCGAGCATAATTTCGAGTGAACTTGCCATGCGGCTTGGATGCTCGGCAATTCGGTTTTCCCATGGCAACGCATAACCAGGGATCTCGAGATTTGATACCATGAATGCCGAAAGCCCCGCTTTGGATCGACCGCCGACGCCCGTAGCACCTTCGTCGCGGATTTCACCTCCGACTCCTGTGGCCGCCCCGGGGAATGGGGAGATTGCGGTTGGATGATTGTGCGTTTCGACTTTACAAAGTATGTCTATCTGCCCGGATGTTTTCTGATAGGTTTTGTGAGCGCCTGACACGTTCACTTCCCACCAACTGCCGCTAAAACCCTCGAATACTCCGGAGTTGTCCGAATAGGCAACCAACACACCGTCAGGATGTAGCTTGTGAGTATTACGGATCATCTGAAAGAGACTATAATCACTTTTTTTGCCATCGATAATCCAGTCAGCATTAAATATTTTATGACGACAATGCTCTGAGTTGACCTGAGAGAACATGACTAATTCAGCATCCGTAGGATCACGTCCCATTTCCTGATAGGCAGTCACCAGGTAGTCTATTTCCTGTTTTGACAGAGCCAAGCCCCAGTCAACATTCGCACTGGTAAGAACGCTTGCGCCCTCTGCAACAAGTGGGAGCGTGCGTACGGGTGACGGTTCAAACTGATGAAAAAAATCGGTGATATCGTCGTAGATTGCCTCAGTCATGCGATCGTAAAGACAGAGCGCTCCTTCGCCCAAATCGGATACACTAAGGTAATGGCCGGCGCTATCTTCGATTCGGAAGTAAAGCCCACGCTCTACACGGTTAATTTCTTCAAGACCGCAATGGCAAAAAATATCGGTAGCCTTGGATGACCAGGGAGAGATCGTTCCTTTTCTGGGCGTAATAAAAGCGCCATCTTTTAGTTCAGGGTTCGGTGTTGCGCGCAACAACGCGCAAATGTTTTGAATCGCATTGGGACTGAGCACAGATACTGCTTCGATAAAGTAAACCTCGATTGCATCGATCTGTTTGATCGCCAGGGAAGTTGCCCTTTTAAGATCGTCCAGCAGCGTTGCTCGCCGAAAATCAGAAAATGCCGTTGAGCCTTGAAAAATGATTGGTTGCATATGTCAGAAAATTCCAAAAAGCAAAGTTGGCTCACGACTTTGATGGAAACAACCCGAAAGATGCTCTTTTTACGAAGCGTTCATTAGGAACTTTGCTAAAGTAATTTTTCTGGATGTGGTTTTTCCGAAAGAATCACTTTACAAGTTAGCATACGTATGGATATTCACGAGCTAAAATCATGGATAATCAACATCAGTCTGTTAACTCAAGTAGTAAAACCCCAATCACAATTTGTTACGGTGATGGTATCGGTCCAGAGATAATGGATGCAACACTGCGTATTTTGGACGCCGCGAACGCATCGATTGATCTTCAGGAAATCCAGATTGGTGAAAAAGTTTATCTGGATGGTCACACCTCCGGAATTCGACCGGAAGCATGGGAAACACTCCGAAAAAATAAGGTATTTCTAAAGGCTCCCATCACAACACCTCAAGGTGGAGGCTACAAGAGTCTCAACGTTACTATCCGAAAAACACTGGGACTCTATGCAAACATTCGTCCTGTGATTAGTTACCATCCTTACGTACAGACACATCATCCGAGCTTGGACATGGTTATTGTCCGCGAAAATGAGGAAGACACTTATGCAGGAATTGAGCATAGGCAAACTGACGAAGTCTATCAGTGCCTAAAGCTAATCTCACGCCCGGGGTGCGAGCGAATTGTCAGATATGCCTTTGAGTACGCTAAGTTCAATAACAGGAAAAAAGTGACCTGCATGACTAAGGACAATATCATGAAGATTACGGACGGCGTGTTCCGCAAAGTCTTCACTGAAATTGGCAAAGAGTATCCCGAAATAGAGCAGGATCACCACATCATCGATATTGGTTCAGCGCTTATTGCGGATAAGCCACAAACATTTGATGTCATTGTCACACTCAATTTGTATGGCGACATCATTTCCGACATTGCCGCTCAAGTGTCCGGTTCAGTCGGTCTTGCCGGCTCAGCGAACATTGGCGAGAATATTGCCATGTTCGAAGCGATTCACGGTTCTGCTCCAGATATCGCTGGACGTGACATGGCCAACCCAACTGCGCTGCTTCAGGCGGCAACTCAAATGCTGCTGCATATTGGCCAGCCAAATCCCGCTGAAAAAATTCAAAATGCCTGGCGGGCAACGATCGAAGAAGGCTATGCTACCGGCGACTTCTACCATGAAGGTGTTAGTAAAAAACGCCTTGGAACCAAAGATTTTGCGCAGGCAATCATCGATCATCTGGGTGATAAACCAAAATCCTTGCAGCCCGTTAGTTACTCTCAAACCGCCAGAGAGCCCTTTAAAGCGCAACCTTTGGCACCCACCATCAGTAAAAAAGAACTTCTCGGTGTCGATCTGTTCATTCACTGGAATGAAGACGGTCGCGACCCAACTGTCATCGGCAAACAGCTGGATGCAGCTGGTACGGAAAAGTTGAAGCTAAAAATGATCACCAACCGCGGTGTCAAGGTTTACCCGGATGGCCAACCGGAAACTTTTTGTACCGACCACTGGCGATGCCGATTTACTGCAACTTCGGAGAATAGCGAACTCTCAAATAGCGACATTGTCGCATTATTGCAAAAGGTTGATCAGGCTGGATTAGATGTCGTCAAAACTGAGAACTTGTACGCTTTCGACGGGGAACGCGGTTATTCTCTTGGTCAGGGAGAGTAACCGGAAACCTGCTTTTTCGCTCTACGCGTGAGGCTTGAACCAGTTGTCGCCATTGGTTTGTGGCAATTGCCTGATTACTAGAACACACTTTTCGCGCCGTAAAAGTTGGTCGTGTTTTCAGGTCATAGCGCATTTTAGATTGAACAGAGGAATAAATCATCATTACTCATGTTCTTATGCGCATGTCTGGTGTACTAGAGACCTTACCTTTGTTTGTTACTAAACTGGCTGAAAACAATCTGAAGTTAACACGCAGATCACCAAAGATCTTACAGTTGAACACGGGCAAAATCTGCAACCTCACCTGCGTGCACTGCCACGTAAATGCAGGACCGCATCGCAAAGAAATCATTACACGCGAGACGATTGATTCGATCCTGAAATGGCTGGAAGGTACAAATATCGAAACTGTTGATCTTACCGGCGGCACACCGGAAATGATTCCCGATTATCGCTATTTGGTCGAATGGGTTCGAGGCATGAATAAGCGGGTTATGACCCGTTGCAATCTAACGATCCTGAATGAGCCCGGATACGAATGGGTGGCCGATTTTTACGTTCAGCACAAAATCGAAGTCATTGCATCCATGCCGTGCTACAGCCCTGACAATGTAAATAAACAGCGCGGGGAAGGCGTTTTTGATTCCAGCATAAAAGCGCTCCAGACGCTGAATGATCTGGGCTATGGAACTGCTTCAACCCTACTTTTGAATTTAGTCTACAACCCGGTTGGCTCTACTTTACCACCGGAGCAGGCTCAGCTGGAGGTAGACTACAAACGTGAGCTTAAAGAGCATTTTGGTATCGTGTTTAATCAACTTTACGCGATTACGAATATGCCAATCGCCCGCTTCACCTCTTATCTCAAGCGTAAAAATGCCTACGCTGATTACATGCAATTATTGCTGGATCACTTCAATCCAAGCTCGGTCGACGGACTGATGTGCCGCGATACTATCAGCGTCGACTGGGAAGGACGCATTTATGACTGCGATTTCAATCAACAACTGCAAATGCAACACAAGCAGTCCAATGAATCGATTTACCTTTGGCGCCTGAATCTCGAGGACTGGCTGAACATACCGATCAAAACGGATCACCACTGCTACGGATGCACTGCTGGACAGGGTTCAAGCTGTGGTGGGGCCACCGCATAACAATTTCGAACTTACCTACATTTTCAAACAAAAGCGTAAGTAAGTTTTTTTAGATTTAGGGAAATTCATCATCATACAAATTTTAAATTGAAAGTATAGTTATGTACATTGAACAAAAGATGAACTAATCAGACTATTTCAGAACATACTATTTGATATAAAAAAGCCGATGAAGATACATTTGAAAAATCTAGGGCCCCTCAAAGATGCAGAATTTGAACTTGGTGACTTCACGATTATTTGCGGAGATAACAACAATGGTAAAACCTATGCGACTTATGGACTGTATGGTTTTTTAACCTACTGGAGAGAAGCTTTTCGTCTGAAGATTGAACCTGCAAAAATGAATGATTTATTCAAGGTAGGGACGACACTCATATCAATAAATGAATATACACAAAAAGCAGATGAAATAATCAGTCGCGGCTGCACAGCTTATAAAGAACAACTACCGGTTGTTTTTTCTTCACCTAAAAAACGTTTTGAAGAGTCCTCGTTTCAAGTAAGCATTGACTCAAAGAATGATATAAATCCAATCGAGCCTTTTGAATTAACACTTGGTGCAGCCAAGTCCCAATTGTTTACGATCAAAAAAGAGGCTAATGATCCAAATGTTTCTATAACTCTTCTAGTCCCGGCTCAAAATCTTAAAATTCCTCAAGAAGCCGTAATTCGCACAATTGAAGATGCACTTAAAGACATACTATTTGGTCACTTGTTTCCAAAGCCCTTCATAGCCAGTGCGGAACGTACTGGAGCAGCAATCTTTCGAAAGGAACTAAATTTCTCGAAGAGTAGGATGCTTAAGGAATTGCACAAATCTGATGAGATTAATCCTTATGACTTGGTATTTAATATCAGCAACGATTACGCTCTTCCGGTAGAAGCCAACGTGAAATTCGCTCGTTCTTTAGAAAGCATCTTTAAAAAAACCAGCTTTATCACAGAACAACATAAAGACCTATTAGATGGATTTTCCAATATTATTGGCGGTGATTATAAAGTATCTAAAAACGATGAGCTTCACTACATCCCCAAAAAAGGAAAAGTAAGACTAACATTAGACGAATCATCCAGTGCAGTTCGTTCTCTTCTGGATATTGGTTTTTATTTGAGACACCAAGCCAAACCTGGGGACATTTTGATGATTGATGAGCCAGAACTCAATCTACATCCTTTGAATCAGCGCAAAGTGGCACGTCTTTTGGCAAAACTGGTCAACATCGGAATTAAAGTGTTTGTGACGACCCATAGCGACTACATTGTCAAAGAAATCAATACACTTCTTCTTCTCAATCGCAATCAACCTCATTTGCAAGCAATCAGGGAAAAAGAAAAATACTCTGAAAACGAACTTTTGAAGCCCGAACAAATCAAATTGTACATGGCAAAAGAAGGACATCGCTTGCTTAATGGTAACCAGAAAAAAACTAAATGTCAGACTTTAATTCCAGCCATCATTGATTTGGAGGAAGGCGGCATTGAGGTGTCAACATTTGACGAAACTATTAATGAAATGAATCGAATCCAAGACGAAATTATTTGGGGAGGAGAGGAATAATGGCTTCTGAATTAGAAATCCTGGAGAATCTGCTAACAGATAAAGCAATAGTTAATTGTGTAAATAAAAGCGTTCACCTAATCGAACCTAAGGCAACAGATTCAAAAATAACAATTAGCCAAATCCCTGAGAATGCTGTTATCATAAAATGCGACGAATACGAGGCTCCAAAGCGAGTATTCAAGGGAGAAAACGGCGAATGCAGGCGCTGTGACTATATCTTACTCTTTTCTTATCAAAATGATAAGTATGCTATCTTCATTGAAATGAAACGAGGAAATCCGTCCAATAAAAATGCAATTATTCAACAGCTAATTGGAGGACGGTGCTTCCTTGATTACTGCGACTCGATATTGAAACACTTCCATAAAATAAAGAAGCCTTTGAACGATTACAAATCGCGCTACGTTTGTTTTACCAGGACACAAATAGATAAGAAACCGATAAAGCAACGTAGACGCAAAGCTCGTCTAACAACTCATATGTCACCTGAAAAGTTTTTGAAGATTTCATCTGAAAGAAGAGTGCCATTAACAAGACTGTTTTAGAGCAAAACAAACCTGATTATTTCCTTCAAATATGTTTTTAATTCTTCACAAAAAACTGTGGAATAAAAGTTCAGAGAAGTTTAGTTAGTCACTTTTATGCAATTCCAAACGACTCTCCATTCCTTAACTTTTAGTATAATTGGCTATTTCCGATTCATCAGCCACATCGGTATAATCATAAGCGTATCTTTGCTTTTTGGAGGAACGCCTAGTTCGAGTCAGGTGCTTGACTACTCCGACTACGAAAGATTGCTGGTAACGTACACTGAAGAAACAGGTGTGCGTTACGCGGCATGGGCAGAGAACGAAGGTGATGTTCTCGCACTGCAGAAATTCATCGAACAGTTGGGGCAAAAGGACATCGACGCATTTTCAAAAGCTGAAAAAACTGCTTTTTACATTAATTTGTACAATGCAGCCATGTTGCAAATTGTGTTAGAGAACTATCCGCTCGAGTCTGTAAAGACGATTGGAATCCTGCCATTCAGTGTCTTTAAAAAGGACTGGATTGCACTGGGAGATACTAAAGTCAGCCTGGATGAAATCGAGAAAGGAATTTTGCTTAAGCAGTACTTTGATCCGCGCATCCATTTTGCAGTAAACTGTGCGAGCGAAAGCTGCCCACCTCTAAGATCAGAACCATTTACAGGAGACCGACTGGAAGCTCAACTACAGGAGCAGACAGAATTATTTGCCCAAAGTAAGCGAGCTGCCCGTGTCGATGAAGAAGCTGAAAGCATTGCCTACTCTACCCTGTTTAAGTGGTATACTGACGACTTTGGAGACACCTCTCCTGGCGAATATCTAAACCAGTATCGCAGTGAATCTCTACCAACCAACTACGATGCAGAATGGATTCCATACGACTGGTCTTTGAACGAGATAAAGGAGGATGAGTAATGCTAAATCTGATTGCCCGCTATACAAATTGGCTACACACACAATGGCCTGCCGGTGGCGTTGAAAAAGGCCCTGAGGTCAATGAAGACGGTACAACGAACTTAAAGGGTGTACGTGTTGTTGGAGATTTAACCGGTGTGCCACTGCTAAAATTTTCCGCAGACACCGGCGCAAAAGCGGTTGAGGCAATTCTTGCCGAGCCGGATTTCAAGGCAGGAGCCGGAAGCGATACAGACCTATACGATTTGATCATCGTCGGAGCAGGCGTATCGGGAATATCCGCTGCGATTGAAGCAAGAAAGCCGGTTTAAAGTTTGTGCTTTACGAAGCTGATGAAAGTTTTTCGACGATTCAAAACTTCCCACGCAAAAAGCCGATCTACACCTACCCGACCGAAATGCAGAACGCTGGCGAACTTCGGTTTAAAGCTGATATCAAAGAAGCATTGCTCGAAGAACTGAAGGAGCAACAGGAAAAGCATGGCATCGAAACAACGCGTGCGAAAGTGCAGCATATCAGTCGCGAAGGCGGCGTGCTGAACGTGGAGTTTGCAAGAGGAAAGCCTGTTAAAGCACAGCGTGTGATCGTTGCAATTGGACGCACTGGAAATTTCAGAAAACTGAATGTGCCCGGTGAAGGAATGAATAAAGTATACAATCGGCTGATTGATCCAACCGAGCATACCGGTCAAAAAGTGATGGTGGTCGGCGGTGGCGATTCAGCCCTGGAAGCGGCAATAGCGCTCACCGAATCAGGCGCAGAGGTATCCCTGAGCTACCGCAAGGACACCTTTTCACGGGCTAAACCAGATAATATTGAGCAGATTAAAACGCTTACTGAGAGCGAAAAACTGACGCTCTACATGGGGACGAATCTGCAGGAAATCAATGAAGGCAGCGTAGTGCTTTGTGGTAGTGATAATGAAGACCAAACTGTCGAGAACGATGTGGTTTTTACGTTAATTGGACGAGAGCCGCCGCTGGACTTTTTTCGCAAATCAAAAATTCCGGTGACCGGTGACTGGACACCAAAAGTTCTGACGGGGCTTGTTGGCTTTTTTGTGGCATTCACGTTTTTTTACCACTGGCAGAAAGGACTTTGGTTAAACGACCAAAATCCGGGCAAGCTTGCCTGGTGGGTAAGCTCGCTAGGTGGTCTGCTACAAACCCAAGTGGATAATCCAAAGAATATCCTACACCACATCCGCGGAGCAATGAACCAACCGGGCTTTTACTACTCTCTGGTGTATTGCATCTGTGTCGTTATTTTTGGCATTCGCAGAATCAAACGTAGACGGACACCTTACGTAAAAGTGCAAACACTGACTCTGGCCGCATTTCAAATCATCCCCTTATTTCTGTTACCCTGGATCGTCCTCCCTTGGTTTGGCGCACTAGGTGTTTGGGATTCCGGAATCGGCGACACAATTGCTAACTGGTTTTGGCCCAACGGCGAATATTGGCGAGCTTTTGGTCTGATCCTCGCCTGGCCACTATTTGTCTACAACTGGTTTACTGCTGAACCACTCTGGGGGTGGCTAATTTTGGGATTTCTGCAGACCTTTGTGTTCATTCCATTTATCGTCTGGAAATGGGGCAAAGGCGCCTACTGCGGTTGGATTTGTAGTTGTGGAGCGCTTGCAGAAACGATGGGAGATGCTCATCGCCATAAAATGCCACATGGTCCTTTTTGGAATAAATTCAACATGTTGGGTCAAGCCATTCTGGCAATCGCATTGATTATGATGTGTTTCCGAATCCTCGGCTGGGTGCTACCTGATGGAAACTTTGCAGATCGTATATTCACCGCCATGCTCTCAGGAATTCCGATCCTCAACTGGAAATATACCATCGATGTATGGCTGGCCGGTGTCTTCGGCGTAGCGTTTTACTTCCATTTCTCAGGACGTATTTGGTGCCGTTTCGCCTGTCCGCTCGCGGCCCTGATGCACATCTACGCACGTTTCACACGCTATCGAATCTTCGCCGACAAGAAAAAATGCATCTCCTGCAACGTATGTACCACGGTCTGTCACCAGGGGATCGACATTATGAACTTTGCCAACAAGGGGCTGCCAATGGAAGACCCACAATGCGTACGCTGCTCCGCTTGCGTTCAATCCTGCCCAACGGGAGTATTGAACTTCGGTCGATTCGACGGCAAGGGCGACATCATCTACGATACATTGCAGGCCTCGCCAGTAAGGATGCTAGAGTCCGCACCAAATAGATCTGCTGATAAAGCTAAGCTTGGAGCTACCTGAACAAATTGCATTGGTAGCACGCACCAGCCTATTAGCCATGAGCCTGTCGCACCAGCATCATTTAAACCAGATGATCTAGATGCGGTGCCTACCTACTTACCAAAGAAAAAGCATGACTTGAGTATACAATTAATTTCAAGCTTAGCTATAAATTCCAACTTCTTCTTAAGACTTGCAATCTACATTTTAGTAGCGAAATATATCTGTAGCTCTTTGAAAGAACCTCTGTAGTTACAGAGCAAGTTTTTTTCCAAACAGACTTTTCTGATCTAAAGCAATTTTGAGATTTTACATTTTCAGATTTCCTGGAGTGTAAGATTTCATTTGTAAGAAGGGGGTGTCACGGATTCGACCTTGTGGCGTAGCGCGAGGCTGCATGTCGGAGATAATGGAGGCTCCGTATCAATCCATTACAAAAATTAATTGGCGAAGAAGAATTCGCACTTGCTGCCTAATCGCGGCAACGTCTCTACCTGGATACCTGCTAAGGGCTAGAGGCGTCGACTAGCAGGCATAACTGATAACCCGCTCTCGACTATCAGTTGTACTTAGAGAGCTTGGAAGTTGAATAGCCCGCTTAGAAGCGATTTAACAACGACAATAAACTCAAAGCTAAGCATGTAGATGCCGCGTATGAAAGCACGAGGGACGCGGGTTCGACTCCCGCCACCTCCACCATGCTTCGCCTTTCAGGCTACGCATGGCGAGCCCTTGCATAGCCTAACGGGCAGAGCGGGGCACAGCCATGCCAGAATGAAAGTTGCGAACATGAGTGCCCTGAGTAGCTCGTCAAAGCGAAGCAGGGCTTTTGTTTAATTATACAATTTTACACAATATACCCACA
>CAZUYZ010000229.1:0-4113 GCA_964624365.1 uncultured Puniceicoccaceae bacterium | reverse complement strand
CAAAGCGTAAAAGAAAGCGCGATAGCGATCAGACCTTCAGCGAGGTCGAAGCGCGTCAGCGCGAAATACGCGAATCCATTCGCCGCAAAATTGAGGAACGCCGCCAGCAGCAGAGCGAATCGAAACCAGTAGTTGCGCTTGAGCCTGAACCGCAGGAAGTCATTGATGAACCAGTAGTATTTGCTGAGTCAGTTGAAACGAATATGGAGGATCCCTTTTCCGAGAATCTTGTGGGGAATGTTTACGAGCGTGAAATGCAAAAAAGGCTTCAGGAAATTGAGGCAACAAAGCGTAAGGCTGAAGCGCTGCGAAGCAAAGTACAATCAGCCGTTCCCAACAAAGGTAACATTTCAGAAAGAAGTTCAAAACAAGAGAACCTGCCAACCTTTGGATCGATTAAGTCAGCATTAAGAAATAAGGAAAACGTTAAAGCTGCGTTTATCTATAAAGAAATTTTAGGAAAACCGGTTGGACTTCAAAGCCAATCAGAAATTGGGTCAGGTATCTGATGACAAATTTCAAAATTGGGCAGCGTTGGGTCAGTAAAACAGAGCCGGAACTGGGGCTGGGTATTGTTGAAGCGGTTGATAAAAACCGGATACAATTAGCTTTCAAGGCAGCAAATGAGATGCGGCTGTACGCTCCGGACAATGCGCCTATCAAGCGGGTAGAGTTTCGTGCCGGAGATACAATTCAAACACAGTCCGGCATACCAGTCGTCATTGATGAAGTGCGAGAATACGATGGGTTGCTGAAATATCTGGCAGATAATCAGGAAATACCAGAAGCTTTGGTGGCAGATGTCACCAGTTTCAGCAAACCGGAAGATCGATTAATTGCCGGACAAGCCGATTCGACCAATAGTTTTGCTCTTCGTTATGAAACGATGCAGCACCAACATGCAATGCGGCGATCGGAGGTAGCGGGATTTGCCGGAGGCCGAATCGAATTGATTCCACATCAGCTCTACATCGCGTCTGAAGTGGCAAACCGATATGCTCCACGAGTGCTTTTGGCAGATGAGGTCGGACTCGGCAAAACGATTGAAGCCTGTTTAATTTTGCACAGGCTTCACCTTACCGGTCGTGCAGAACGCATGCTCATTATTCTGCCGGAATCACTAGTGCATCAATGGTTCATAGAACTACTACGTCGCTTTAATCTGTGGTTTACGCTGCTTGACGGCAACCACGGTGACGAAGTCACGACAGAAGATGCGGAAGCAAACCCTTTTCTGGAAGAGCAGAGAATCATTTGCAGCATCGGCTCATTGGTGGAAAATCCAGATCTTGCGCAGCATGCAGTTTCGGCCAAGTGGGATATGTTGGTGGTCGATGAAGCGCATCATCTTGAATGGACGCCAGAATCAGCTAGTCCCGAATATCAGCTGGTCGAAGCGCTGACACAAAAAAGCCAGGGTCTGCTACTGTTGACGGCCACACCTGAGCAGCTCGGAGCGGATGGGCACTTCGCGCGACTTCGGCTTCTGGATCCAGAGCGTTACCCAGATTTGGAAGCGTTTAAGTCAGAGCAGGCCGATTATTCGCTAGTTGGCGCTGTAGCAAGAAAGATTGCAAATAATGAAGCGCTTGTGCAGGAAGATCGGGATTTTTTGCGCTCAGTCTTCAAAGAATTTAACGATCAGGAATTTGCAGACCACTTGAAAGATCTCGGAAAATTGCTCGACGAACTGATCGATCGACATGGCACGGGGCGAGTGATATTTAGAAACACACGTGACTTTCTGAGCGGATTTCCTGAACGCAAGGCGCTGACGCAAGCCCTGGTTTCGCGCAAAACACTCGCCAACGAAGCGCTACAGGCGCGACTACTGCGTGAGTTCGAAATGGAGACCGGTTCCAAAGAACCTGCAGACGCAGCTAAACCTTTGAATTATCGGCATGGCCCGAGAATTCTATGGCTTTCCAATCTGTTACGCAGTCTGGGTGAGGAAAAGATACTTCTAATCTGCCGCACTCGGGAGAAGGTTCAGGCGATTTATGATGCTCTAATGGAAGAGCTGAATGTTAAGGCGGCAGTTTTTCATGAAGGACTAACCTTACTACAGCGCGACAGAAACGCCGCTTGGTTTGCCGAGCCAGAAGGCGCACAAATACTCATGTGCTCTGAAATTGGCAGCGAAGGACGCAACTTTCAATTTGCTCATCATTTAATTCTATTTGATCTTCCACTAAATCCTGAACTGTTAGAACAACGTATTGGACGCTTGGATCGGATCGGTCAGACTGAGACGATTAAAGTGCACATACCTTATTTGAAATGTAGTTGTACCGAGTTACTTGTGCGTTGGCATCACGATGGATTAAATGGTATCGAACATTCTTTAAAAGGTGGGCGTGCTTACCTGGAAAAGTTTGGTTCGGATTTGAAACGAATTGGACCAGCTTACCATCAAGGTGATCCGGCAGCCTTGAAGGACGCTGAGGAATTAGTGAAGGCGAGTTTTCAGTTCCGTAAGGATTTGGAGTCTCGACTCAGTAAAGGCCAGGATAGTCTGATTGCCTTGAATTCTTTTCGTAAGGATGAAGCAGACAAGCTCGTGAGGCAAATACGCCGTCAGGATGCGGAAGGCAAGCTGGATCAGTTTATGAATCGTGTGTTCGATCACTTCGGCGTAACTGTGGAAGACCTGGATGAACGTACCGTTTTCCTGTCGCCAGGTCAGTTGTTTACGGACTCGTTTCCCGGACTGCCAGAAGAAGGAATGCAAGCGACTTACGAACGTAACCGAGCGCTCGGACGGGAGGACATGAGCTTTTTGACATGGGACCACCCTATGGTCCAAGGATCCATCGATCTGGTTTTGAGCACGGAAAAAGGCAACAGCGCCATGGTGGTTTGGAAAAATGTGGAAGAAGATGCGCCGCCCGTTTTAATCGAGGCAATTTACATACTGGAAAGCGTTGCTCCTGCTCGACTACACGTGGATCGCTTTTTGCCGCCTACACCTGTGCGTGCGCTCGTCGATGTGCGGGGTCAGGATTATTCTGGAACAATCAGTCACTCGTTACTGAATAAGAATACACGCGATGAGGAAGCCTTTCGTCTCCAACAGAATCCGGAATTGTTGCAGTCGCTGGTTCCCCAAATGTTGAAATCCGCCTTGAAGTACGCAAAAGACCAGAAATCAAAGGTCTTGGAATCTGCCATAGCCGATGCACACTCAAGGCTGGATGGGGAAGCCACCCGCCTGAAAGAGTTGCGTAAATTAAATCCCGGTGTGCGCCAGGAAGAAATTAGAATAGCTGAACAGGTCATTGAAGAAATCGTCCGTAATATCGCAAAAGCGCATCTTAGGTTAGATAGTTTACGTCTGATTTTGAAAAATCATTGATCGTTGATTATCCTAAATTTAGGATCTCTTGGGAGGTTCTTCGCTATTTTTAGTCGGAAGAATAACTATTTTACTCAACCCGCAAAAGCAGCAAAATTCCGATACGCACCTTTGTCCAAAGAATCGGATGGGCTCACGGGGATTTCACCCCGCAAGCCTTCCACACATCCTCAAACGCAATCCAATCAGGGCCGAAGAAATGCGGGCTCAGCGCCAGAGCAAACTCAACCATCTGCAAACCTATGTGAGCGAAGAGATGGAGTACCAAACCAAGCATCCGAAAGCTCACTGGGAAACCCGACTGAAAAATGTACGTAAAAAAATCGACCAACTTGAATTGAGCAAATGGGTAGAAGTGCATTTAGAGAACGAAGAGCTCCATCTTCATACTGACCAGTCCGCCCTAGAGGAAGAGTCGCGCCTGGACGGCTGCTATGCAATCATCACGGATTTGTCCCGCAAACGGGCCAGCAAAGAAGAAGTGCACGATCGCTACAAAGATTTAAGCAAAGTAGAAAGGGATTTTCGCTCCATGAAGACCAGCCATTTGGAAATCCGGCCCTGGTACGTACGAACCGAGCCAAGCACCCGAGCGCATGCCTTTACAGCGATGCTGCCCTTGAGAATACGCAGGCATCTGGAAAAGAGTTGGCAGGCTATGGACTTGACCGTGGAAGAAGGCCTGGAACTTTTGAGTCAGTGGAACGTGCAGGAACTTGTGGATACAAAAACCAACACGGTGTTGTGTCGAAAAGTCC
>CAZUYZ010000228.1:0-4714 GCA_964624365.1 uncultured Puniceicoccaceae bacterium | reverse complement strand
AAGACACTGCATCTGCGGGCTCCGGGCAGCTATACGGCGCTGTGGCTTGGGCCTTTGGTCACGGACTTCACGCAGGAATTTCCGAGCATTCGGGTGAATCTATCGAGTTCCATCTGGGTGGACCGTCTCGCGGTCGGAGGTACAGATATCGAGTTACGCCTTGGACGCGGTCATTGGCCGGGCTATGAGGCGCGGCCCTTGTTTCATGATGCGTTGGTACCAGTCTGTTCTGCTGAGACAGCGAAAGAACTGGGGTCCCCTGCGACGCCGCAAGCCATTGCCCAGCATCCGTTGGTGCATGTTATGGGACCCGAGGATCAATGGTCCAAGTTTTTTGCCCACTACGGCGTGGATCGTCCAACCAACCCCACGGATATCGGCGTGGATTCTTCCATGGGGGCCTCAGAGATCACCCTGACCAGCAATCGCGTTACTCTTATGCAGGAAAAGCTCGCGGCGCGGGTACATTCGTGCGGTCGGCTCGTCGCCTTGTCGCATCTGAGCGTGCTGCCGGACGAAGCCATGTATTTGTTGACGCCGGTCACAACGGAGCCGCGCAATGCCAGCGCGGTGCTGTTTGAAAACTGGCTAAAGGACAGGTTGGCGCCTTAGCGCAAGCCACTAAAGCGCAGCGTTCAAACTACACCCAGAGCGCATAGAAAAACCGAGGGATATCTGACCAAACTTACTCTTGCATGGCAAAGACCCAGATTTCTGGCGAATAGGTGTTGACCTCAATTTGCGGATAAAATACTTCGTCATCCTACTGAGCGGGTATGGTGAAATGGTATCATAAGAGCCTTCCAAGCAAGTTACTTGAATTTCACCTACTATCAAACTCTTGCTAATTTACTATTTTTATTGAAGAATATGTTGCGTACAGGTGCACCCAATTGCACCCAGCCTCATTTCAGGTCCGACAAAAAGCCTACAAAATGCCGAAGCTTACAGAAACATATGCGCGCCGACTTTCCCCTTCTAAATCCGGCACGGAAAAGCACTGGGACTCCGAGATTAAGGGGTTGGTTCTCTTCGTCGGCAAAAGATCCAAGACTTGGTATTTTCAGAAAGATATTGGGGGCAAAACCCAGCGAGTGCTTATCGGGCGATTTCCCATAATTTCAGCACAGGCAGCGCGACAGACGGCGCTTGGCTTTGCACTCGAATGGGGACGTGGCGCCGGAAAAGCCAACCAGGTGGGAGCCCCTACCCTAGAAGCCGCACTAGAAACCTATTTGGCTCGCCCAAAATTGCGCTCAGAGGAACACAAACATAGCGTTCGTTTGCAGTTCGCACGACATCTGAAGGATTGGTTGCGATTACCTCTTGATGAGATTTCAAAATCAATGGTGGTGGCGCGCCATAAGTCGCTTTCTTCAGTGCCGTCAGCCGCCAACCATACTCTCAAAGCCTTCCGAACAGTCTGGAACCATGCACGACGCATTCACGATCTGCCCGAGTGCCCTACTATGGCAATCGAGTGGTACACTGAAACGCCCGACGGTCGGATTATAGACGACCTTCAGCGATGGAAGGTAACAGTGGATGAATTGTTTAATCCAATCCACAAAGCCTTTTATGAATTAATCCTTTTCACAGGCCTGAGAAAAACGGAGGCACTTTCCCTGGAATGGAAGAACGTCCATGAAGATCGCATCCATCTCCCAATGACAAAAAATGGGAGAAGCTTCGACTTGCCAATAACTCAATTACATCATGAGTTATTGGCGCCCATGCGTGGACTTAGCAGACGATGGGTATTCCCTTCGCCGAAGTCTTCAAGCGGTCACGTCGGACAACCAGAAAAATTAGATTGGAGCCCTCATGCTCATCGCCGAACATTTGCAACAGTAGCGATGGAGGCCGGAGTTTTGGAGGAGATTGTAGGAAGGCTGCTAAATCATACTCCCATCTCCATAACTGGTCAGAGGTATGCTCAACCTAGCCTTGAGGCTCTACGTCCTGCGATGGAACTTACATGCGCCGAAATCCTGGCGAGACAAAAACCCAAAATTAAAGCACCATAGATTAAAGGATTGGGCCTATCGCAGCCCAAGATTTGAACTGCATGGTTAGAAAACTAAGACTATGGGACCGCGAAGGAATTTCAGCGTTTAGTCACGCACTGTTGCTTGGTGCACAATTCCAAATTGAAGAGTGCCTGCGAGCAGTAAAATCAGATCTTTCAACTGACAAGGTTCGTAACCTTAGTGACTTTTGCAATACGTTGGCTGACTCCCTGGAAGCCTCAGCCATCAAGAGCCCAGAACTGAACCAAGCACCCAGGGATGATCCAGAAGTAACTCCCGAGCATTTGCCAAAAATCACGGCATGGCTTGCATCCCTCACGATTGATCATTTCGATCTCTCAGAACCTGTTTCGAAACTAGAAATGACATGCGCTTCCGCGTCTCTAATTGAGCGGGAAACACCACTAGCGTGCCTTCCCGATTCAGATTTGCTGGAAAGCTTACGTTCACTTGTTTGCAAAAAATTGTTTCGGCTCGCGGCCCGAGATCTCGGCATAGACATCGCTCAGGCAAAGTTTATTGGTCTCGGCGGCTTGTTGGTGCTGCGACAAAGGCAATCACCGCCAGACTGGAATACATGGGATAGCTCTGTGGCGAGAAAAACCCGAGAAGAACGCGGGTGGGCTAATGAACTGCTTCACATAGGTCTGAGGCAGGTGTTTGGTCCTGTGAGACGTGCACACTTCTCCCAATTCGAGAGCCACAACTACGTCAAAACAGCAGAAAAACTAGTCGAACAAACGAACGAAAACGGACCAAACGATAAGCTAATGTTTGACCGCCTTTGGTCGCTGGGAGATCGACTTTGCAAAGATGATGCCGTTTCAAAGCTCGCCATTGAGAAGTCCTTTCCAAGCTATGGAGCAATGGAAGAGCAGCACAACTACCACGCGGACGCAGACCCATCCAATTTTTTGGTTTTTCTATCTGCCCAGTTTGCTTGGAGAGGCGTTCTTGAGGGCTGGGTGATCTGTCTGGCTCAAGATGGCGTCGATGAACCTACGTTCTCATGGATTCCAAAAGAAGAGTTTCCAAAACTTTCGGATTCCGGTGAATTGGTATTGCCATCCGAAATCAACGTGAAAAGTTGCTTTGATTTGGACGAATTGGCGAGAGAAAAATGTAGTGCGAACAGATTATGGTTTGTTCTTCTACAAGACCTAATTGCGGCCATGGAAGAAACGCCGTTGGCTTCCGCCACTGCCCCTACGCGCCGTTACAACTCAGGCCTAGACTCAACGGACGAGAAATTTGTCGAAGAAGGTTTCCATATGGTCCAGAGCGGCCTAGCGAAAAGTGCCTTAAATGCAGCTGAGCAACTTGTGGCAAAATATGACATCGTTCTATTGAACAAACAGCATTCCAAGCCTGAGGCAATTCTAACGACTAGTGTCGATAATACGGTCAGCCGTCTGCAGAAAAAAATTAGCAAAAGACTGCGCAGGCAGCTTCCAAATTAGTTCGCGCTAATTCAAGCGAGTCAAAGCAAATGACGCGAATGGTCGGTGTAAACATCATTGAGCTGCATCCAGCAACAAGGAGCAGCGACAATGGAAGCAGCTTTAAACGACGACCGCCTCTTAAACCGAGTTGAAGTCCACACCTACTTTGGTTTGTCACAACGATATTTGGAAGTTTCTGCCGTACGCGGTGACGGCCCGCCGATGATCAAGATTGGTCGTAGCGTGCGCTATCGCGTGAGCGACTTGCGGGAATGGATCGATGGACACCGTGTACTCCCGCGCAAGTAATTCCCAAATCGTACCTTGCGACCACTTTACCGACTCTTCGGACACCGAATGAAATGGCTCAGTACTTTCCAATAGACAAATGGCGTGCTCTTCAATTGGCAATGATTGATGGCAACATCAACAATACTGCCAAAGTTGTTTTTGCGCGTCTTATGGAACACCACAACACTAAAACAGGACTTTGTTGCCCAAGCCAGTTCACGTTGGCACACGCTCTAAATACCAGCGTCCGCAGCATTCGCGCCGCTTTGCGCCAACTTGAAAAACACAAATATGTAAAGACAAACAAGAATGATGGGCTATATGGCTCTAACGGCTACGAGTTGACAATTCCGACCGGAAAAATTGCGTATCAGGTTGCGGAACAAAAGCGTTTAGAAAAGCGGAAGAAACCTTCCGCCAAACCTAAGAAAGAACCAAAGAAAAAACCCTTGGCTACCGAAGAGGCAATCGAAGCGCAAAAATCTCTTCCTTCATCGCGGGCAGAGATTGAGCTGGCTGAGAAGGTTCGCGGTCAACTAGAAGAGCAACTTGTCGATCAACTTGGCGGCGGAGCAAAGGCATGGGAAATGGTTCAGGAAGTCGATGAACTAGAATTTGAAAACTATGTAGAGAAAATTTTGCACAGGGAATGTTCTTTGCTTCAGGCTGTAAATGAGATTCTAAAAAAGGCACCTATTTGACACCATTTGAAAGACGATGGAAATTTCAAAAAGTGGATTGCATCAAAATATCATCTTAGCCTTTGGGCGGAAAGCAGACTTTCGCCGCACTTAGCGCCGACGTCAGAGATGCGGGACGAAGCCGCCGTTCAATTTTCGAAATCGAATGACCGCTTCGCGCTGTTCGAGACCAAATCAGAAAGCACGTTGGGTGGGAACCCGCGCGACAAATATGATCGACACAGTGATTTTCGCTAAAGCCGGATGAGCT